>JAENXH010000278.1 GCA_016649585.1 Methanosarcinales archaeon | reverse complement strand
CGTCAGATGTGTATAAGAGACAGATTTAATAACGATAATATCTAGTATAAAATAAAGAAAAAGTTCTCTAAAACTAAGGTGGTACTGGGACGAGGGTAGTTATCCACAGGTAGAGATAAGAAAATACCCTTATACACGAGAAACTTTTTTTTCATAAAAAAATCTCATAATATATAAATAGGTTATTTGGTTATTTGAAACCTTTATATGTAGTGATATATCAACTAATATAGACTAATAATTACCTTCAAATATGGTTATCTAATGGTTATCTGGTTATCTGATTATCAAATTGTAAAAATATATAAAAAAAAATATAAACATCTACCCAGTGAGTACGACTCTATTTAAAATATTGAAAATAAATTCAATAATATAATCCCTATATAAGGGGGGTTATTATAAAAGTGAGGAGGATGATAAATGAATATAAATATGAAGTTGGCTTTAGGAGATTTAATGTCAAGAGTAGTAGCTGTAAATAGTGTAGATGGAATATATTACTGTCTCTTATACACATCTGAC
>JAENXH010000277.1 GCA_016649585.1 Methanosarcinales archaeon | reverse complement strand
CAAATCCCAATACCGAAATTCAAATCTCCAGACCGTTTCGGTCATTGAGCTTTTGGTCATTCGATATTGTTTAGGATTTAGAGCTTGGGATTCAGGGTTTGACCTTCAGGGCCTGTAGGGGCGGGTCTTGTACCCGCCCAGACCGTCCCAACCCCTAAGGCGGGGATGAACCCCGCCTGAGCAATGACAAATGACAAAAAGGAATAGTTTTGGCATTTGAGTATTTGAAATTTGTTTGTCATTTGGATTTTGACATTTGGATTTTAGTCTATGGGATTGCCACGCCCCGGCAAAGCGGGGCTCGCAATGACACCCCCCTGTCGTTGCGAGGAGCGATAGCGACGAAGCAATCTCGCAGTAAATAGGCGGGGACAAGCCCCGCCTGATGTAAAATCCCAAATCCTAAGCACCAAATCCTAAGCAAAAGAAAGGAAAATTTAATTCTTCTCAACAAAATACCAATGACCAAAACAGTTAAGAGGTTTGAATTTTGATAGTTGGATTTATTTAGAGCTTAGAATTTAG
>JAENXH010000276.1 GCA_016649585.1 Methanosarcinales archaeon | reverse complement strand
GCTCGGAGATGTGTATAAGAGACAGGTTTGCGGGATGGGAAAAAGCCGGAGTGACCACGGAGATAGCATTTAGCGGCATGAAGTTAGCCATTGGTAAATGGGGGAAAGCAGGAAAAGATAGCACAGTCGAGTTTGAAAAAACACTAAAAGCAATTAAGGGCGCTCCTGATATAACAGCAGCTACAGGAATGGCGATAGAAATATTCGGGCAACGAGCAGGTGCGGATTTGGCAGATGCTATCCAAGGAGGAAGGTTTGAGATAGGGGACTACGTAACGGCCTTGGAAAACGCAGGCGGGACGGTAGAAAGTACGTATGCTGGAATAACAGACGGAACGGATGATGCGAAGGTTGCCTTTAACCAAATCAAAGTATCCGCATCCGAATTGGGAAGCGTTATCGTTGCAACGCTAACTCCAATCCTTAAAAGTTTAGGTGAAAAAATAAAAGAGGTTGGGGCATGGTTTTCCGGGTTGAGTCCGGAAATGAAGAAAACAGTCCTGATGATAGCTGGAATAGCCGCAGC
>JAENXH010000275.1 GCA_016649585.1 Methanosarcinales archaeon | reverse complement strand
TCATAAACCCTTTCCCAGTTGACCGCCATTTCCAGTTCTATATTACTCGGAGTATCACCAGTAACAGTGTCTTCTAACCATTTTATACCACGAGGATGTAGAGTGAAAATTTTTCTGTTAACTAGGAATTCTTCACCGGATAGAGATTGTTTATTTCTATCCACTTCAGTAGGAACTATTTTCGGATGAGAGCCATTACCAAGCCCAATAGCTCCTGGACCAAAGAGGTAGGCTTCAGCAACCTTAGTGCCGCTATCATATGCCATAGCATCATCTACAATAACACGTTTTTCCTTATAGAATGGTATCCTCGTTCCACCCTCTGAATCTTTTTCGTAGTCAATTAGATCCTTCTTAGCAAGGTAAGACTCTACAGCAGAGTGCATCATAGCACCAGTAAGCTGGCCTTTAGCATCTCCTAACTTCTGTTCAGCATCTATAAAGGTTGAAGCGCTGATCAGGTTTGCTGGGTCTACTTCGGCAGATATATCATGTACATTGCCGGCCATAGTAGCTGCGGCAAACACA
>JAENXH010000274.1 GCA_016649585.1 Methanosarcinales archaeon | reverse complement strand
CGTCAGATGTGTATAAGAGACAGAGATAGAGTAATCCCATGTCCAGAGCCATTAAGATTGCTTTGTCCAAATTTATTTCTGCCATTTTTCTTACTTCTTCCACCCCATTCATATTTCTTAAAGGTTCAATCTTATCACTCAGATAAATTATTTTATCTAAAAGGGACATTTGAGCTGCACCGGTACTGTGTGCTTTTATTGCTTTTAAAATAACGGGATCTTGAATGTTAAATTCCTTTTTTGCAATAACTGCCCCTACCAAAGGGTGTAACAATTTAGGAATTTTACGAATAATTTCATCAAGTTCGATATTATATTCAAAAACCATTTTTTCTAAAGTTTTATAATCTAAATCCTTGGCACAATCATGTAATAATCCGGCGACTTCGGCTTTATCTGCATCACAATCATATTTTATGGCTAACTTACGGGCAACCTTAGAAGTATTAACCGAGTGTTCCAATCTCTCTTCGCCTAGTATCTCTTTTAAGCTTATTTTTATTAAATCTAAATCCACTCTTGTCTCCTATCT
>JAENXH010000273.1 GCA_016649585.1 Methanosarcinales archaeon | reverse complement strand
TAGAATTTTTTGCGGGCGTAACTCAGTTGGTAGAGTGTCAGCTTCCCAAGCTGGATGTCGCGGGTTCGAACCCCGTCGCCCGCTCCATCCATAAAAATGCCGCCACAAAGGCGGCTTTTTTATGGATGGAGTGTTTCAGGTTTCAAGTTTCATGTTTCAGGTTGAAAAATTACAATGGCAATACCTTTATTTGAATCTTGAATCTTGAATATTGAATATTGAATTTAGATATTTTTATGAGTCCTACTTGCAGGTCACTTCTCCAAGTGCTATTGGTGTCCGATGAAGAACCTTGTTGACCTTCATGCCCACATTCTCCCCGGTCTGGACGATGGCCCCCAGGACCTTAAAGGGTCATTAAAAATGCTGGAGGCTCTCGAAAGAATGGGTTTCGGGCATGTCTTTGCTACGCCCCATCACCGGCTCTATTCATGGGAAGGGATCGAACCTGAAACGGTGGAAAATGCGGTGAGGGACGTGACGGCGGCGGCCGCTGAAAAGACGATCGGTATAAACATTCTCCCCGGTATGGA
>JAENXH010000272.1 GCA_016649585.1 Methanosarcinales archaeon | reverse complement strand
AATAAGAATCAATACTATTAAGGAAAGGACTGAGAGATGGTTAACAGATACTAATTACTTCTTTTAACTTTTGGTACACTTTTTCAGTTCATCACTGATACAAAAGTTGCGAGAATCGTTCTGTTTGGGGAGTCAGACAATAGCCATCTATTTGGCTTTTACTTACTGAAGGATTTTTATTTAACAAAACTTTAAATTAATGTCTAAGATTGATTATTTTAGGGAATAAAATAATTAGAGAAAGGTATATTTTAAAATAGAATAACTATCTTCGAAAGTTGATAAAGGCAAACTATCCGAAAGGATAGGACGCAAAGCAATGGGTCTAAAGCACTTAAAGTGCCATGACGGTCAGGCTACCGACTTTTTTTTATTTTTTCAACAAGAATCGATTAGCCTGGCAATTAAGACAAAAATCTAAAGGGGGTGAAAAAAAGAAAAATTTAGAAAATCGAAAGGTTATTAATTAAAAAAGATTAAAGAAGGGAGGTGTTAAATAATGAAAATTTTTTTTATTCTTTTAATGGTTGTTCTTAT
>JAENXH010000271.1 GCA_016649585.1 Methanosarcinales archaeon | reverse complement strand
TATTATTTGATTATGGCTGCTTTTGGTGGAGAAAACAAATTCAACAGGTTAGGATATGTCGTTTGCAGTGAAGTCGGAATTCGTATGTTTGATTTCATAGGGCATGACCCGATTCCTGGAACCAGGGATATAGATGCAACACCGGCCAGTTGGAATAATGAGTATTTCAATCTGGTCTATGAGCATAGAGTGCCTGAGCGATTCAGATTATTCAAATAGGAGGGACATTATGAAAGACTTAGACAAGAACGGAATACCGGATCTATATCAAAATATAATCCTGATGATAGTTGGGATAGCTCTTATTACAGCTGGTATAAGTGGTATATATACAAATACTGATTCAAATATAATAATAACTCTTTGCTCTCTGGGAACATTCATATTAAGCGGAGAAAGAGTTAAGACATATCTTGAAAAGAGGTGATGTAAATGATTAAGTTAAAAACATGGCAAATAGTATTACTGATAGCCATTATTGCAGTAATACTTGGCCTTATTTTTGGTTTCAAATCTGTCTCTTATACACATCTGACG
>JAENXH010000270.1 GCA_016649585.1 Methanosarcinales archaeon | reverse complement strand
AATAAGTGTGCCAAGTTCATGACGATGGATAGATAGTATAGTTCCATTCTCCATGGAAGTCATCGCATTTAATGTTGACTGCTTCTATCTCTTCCTTCGAGATTTTACGGCCGATATGGTAGGTATTGGTGTCGAGTTCGCAATGTATCTGGAGTCCGTTCTTTGTAGTCGTAGCACCAATGAGATCCACCATCACTTCATGGCTGACGAGCGGCTTTCCTCGCCAGTTTTGAGCTATGAAGGAGAACATGTGATGTTCGATCTTGTTCCACTTACTCGTTCCCGGGGGAAAATGGCAAACGGAAATCGGAAAGCCGAGTTCGCTGGCAAGGTTCTGAAGCTCCATCTTCCAGAGCCTGACACGGTAGCCATTACTACCGCCTCCATCGGCTGTGATAAGCAATTGCTGGGCATCGGGATAGACCTTCCGCCCCATCGAGTACCACCATCGGCGAATGGTTTCGACAGCGAAAGTGGAAGTGTCATGGTCGATTCCAACATTGACCCATCCTTTATTTTGTCCCTGATCATACACGCC
>JAENXH010000026.1 GCA_016649585.1 Methanosarcinales archaeon | reverse complement strand
GTTTATTTTAAGCGAGGAGAAGCTTATGAGTATCATGGCGAAATCCAAAAAGCAAAATCCGATTACCAACAAGCTTATAAACTATTTCCAATGACTGTATGGAAGAATAGTGCATTAGAAGGAATATCAAGAGTTCAAAAACTTGACGAACAAAAAGTTTAGGATAGGTGGATTAGATGAAATGTGCGAATCATCCTGAAGTTGAGGCGTTAGGAGTTTGTTCCAACTATGATAAAGCGGTATGCAGTGAATGCCAAGTAGAGGTTCATAAAACTTGTTAAATCCCCCTTCTTGAAAGTACATCGATTGGAGATATAAGATGAGAATTAGAAACGGCGTGTATTTGTACAAGGAGAAAGGAACACTTGACGCGAACACGTATGTGATAAAGGATGAACTCACAGTTCTCATAGATCCGGGATTGGAAAATTACCTCGAGCAGCGGCTTAAAGAGATGCAGAACGATGGAATAGACCCGAAAGATATTGATGTGATAGCGATTACGCATCTTCATCCTGACCACTGTGGTGCAACAGCAGCACTTAAGGAAGTTTCGGGCGCGAAAGTTGCACTCCATCCCTTACAAGTGGATTATCTTGACATTATGGCTGAGGAATCCCGAAAATTCCTGGGCGTTGGTATAGCAAAGAAGTTCAGTGCGGATTTTGTGCTTGAGGAGCGGTTAAGCTTGGGAAGTACAGAGTTAAAGGTAATTCATACGCCGGGGCATTCACCAGGCGGCATTTGCTTTTATGCCGAGGATACAAAGATCTTGATCTGCGGCGATCTGGTGTTTGAGCAAGGCGTAGGAAGAACTGATTTGCCGTTTGGAGATATGAAAGAGCTGAAAAACTCCATTGAGACTGTATCAGCGCTGGATACCGAACTTCTGTTGCCCGGGCATGGTAGGATAATAGAAGGAGAAAGCAACGTCAAACGTAATTATGAGTTTATAAAAGCGGTCTATTTCAATAATTTCTTTTAAAAGGAAAGCTTTACCAAAGAAATACTGTTGGAAAGCACCCAAAAAACTTTGTGTGAGGAAAAGAAAAAAAACGAAAAGTTTATATGCACATAATTTCTTCCTTTTTATTTACGAGGGGGGGATCTCAGATGAAAAAAGGCGTGAAGGTCTGGTTTTTAATCGTGATTTCAGTGGTTATAGGTGGTGTTTTTGCAGCGATGGCTGCCGCGGATATTACATCGGAAAGCGATGCAAATGCACAATTCTCCCTCGATAAGAATTTTGGTGTAGGAACTGAAAATGATTCTCTGACGGGTGGCATTTATGATGCCTATCTGGGGTATCACATGGAGATTTACAACGAAGACGATGACAGCGATACGGTATTAGGTAATCTTACATTTAGCATTCAGCCTGAGAACAACATCACTGGCGTTGATTGGGAAGAATATGCGGAATGGAACGAGAGTTATGCAGGATGGGAATTCCCACCTGAATTCACTATTGAAGAAGATGAAGGTTTTGGAACAGGTTTTGGCACGAGTTATTCAGAACCAAAATACTTCAACCTGACCATTACCCGATGGTTTAACCAAACTTCATTCAATGAAACTGCTTACCAGCTTGTAAACTTCAGCGTTGAGTTTGAAGACAAGAACTTTGAATGGCTATGGGGCTCTGTCGGTGCCAACGAACATGAAGAAGTTTATGCATCAATAGTTTCGGGCACATTTGAAACGAATGCACCAATTGAATGGATAGAGGATGAGCACGAAATCCACTTCGACTTTAATAAAAGTGATTTACAGACAGGTGTTACGTATAACTTCTCATTCGTTGTTAGAGTTGAGCCTACAATGCCAGTAGTCTATAAACCGGACATAACCATTGGAGAAGGCTCATATAGCAATTCAACCGCTGGAGAGACGGGATACACCGCTGAAATGCCCTCTTACATGCTACCAGAAAACGTTAGCTATGCTTCAGTTACAACAAACGTGTCAAATACTTGGAGTTTTGAAAGAATTAACCACCTGATTGCCTGGCTTGAAGAGGTTGTTGAGCTTACGGGTTCGCATGCCGAGTTCCATTTCAACAAGGATTTCAATGTATGGACTCGAAACGATACCATAGCAAGTGGCACTTACGAATTAGATAAGTGGTATGGGCTGCATATAGAGAACGTAGAGGATACGAGTGGTACTGTTTTAAGTAACCTTTCATTTAGCGCAACAGCGGATAATATCACCGATGTTGATTGGGAAGAATATGCGGAATGGAATGAAAGTCATGTAGAATGGAATTTCCCACCCTATCCAAGGTTTACCCTAGAAGAAGGTGACGGTTTTGGCACAGGATTTAGCAGAGGTTCTGAACTCAGAGAGATAAATCTGAGCGTGAGCAGATGGATGAATCAAACAGAGTTTAATGGTAATGGCTATCAGCTTGCTAAATTCAATGTTACCTTCGATGATACAAACTTTGAATGGGTATGGGGGAGAATCGAGGCAAATGAACACCATGAAATAGAGGCATCCATCGTTCCTGGCACATTTACCTATGATGCTCCACTTAACGATTTAAACGAGTGGGATCATGGAATACATTTCGACTTTGACAAAGAGCAGATAGAAACAGGCGTTCCATACAATTTCTCAGTCTTGATAAAGGTGGAGCTTACTGGTAAAGAAGCACCGCCGATTTTATATAAGCCGCAATTTACAATTGGGGAAGGTTTCTATTATAACTCTACAACTGAAGAGGGAGATAAAATAGAAGTTCCCACTGAGATGCTTCCTGCGCAGGTTTACAACGCCTCAGCGTCAACAAATGTATCAAATGCATGGTTAATAAAAAGGCATAATCACATAATCGCAGGGCTTGAAGAAGTAGTTGAACTTCCAGGACCACATGCTAAGTTCGAGTTCAACAGAGATTTTAATGTTCGCACCGAAGACGACAGCATAACCAGCGGCATATATGAACGCAAAATCAAGTATGGCATGGGTATACAAAACGAAGAGGATGACTCGGATACCGTCTTGGGAAATCTTGGATTCTATGCTCAAGCCGATAATATCACAGATGTGGATTGGGAAGAATACGCAACGTGGAATGAAAGCCACGTTGAATGGAGTTTTCCATCGCAGTTTGTCATTCACGAGGATGATTGGCATTGGACTGGTTTTAAAACGAACCACTCTGAAACAAGGTTTTTAAACGTTAATACCACAAGGTGGATGAATCAAACCATTTTCAACAACTCTGGTTACCAATTGGCGAAATTCAACGTGACATTTGAGAATAAGGACTTCCAATGGGTTTGGGCAAGAATCGAAGCTAATAACCATCATGCGATTGTTGCATCCATCGTTCCGGGCACGTTTACCTACGATGCACCGCTTAACGATTTTGACGAGTGGGATCATGGAATACATTTCAATTTCGATAAAGAGCGGATAGAACCAGGTGTTACCTACAATTTCTCGGCGTTGCTAAGGGTAGACTTTACCGGTAAAGAAGCACCGCCGATGTTATATAAGCCGCAATTTTCGATTGGAGAGGGTTTGTATTACAACTCTACAACTGGAACGGGTCATGAAATTGAGATCCCCGCAGAGATGCTCCCTGACAACGTTAGTTATGCCTCCGTTTCAACAAATGTATCAAATGCGTGGTTGATAAAAAGGCATAATCATATAATCGCAGGGCTTGAGGAAGTGGTTGAACTTCCGGGTCCACATGCTCTCTTCTCCGTTGACAAAAGTTTCCCTGTGGTGACAGAAAACGATACTATCCATAGTGGCACCCATGAACGCAATTTGTGGTGTGGGTTAAACATAAAAAATAGTGATGACACAAGCGATACAGTTTTGGGTAGCCTCCGATTCAGAGGTCAGGCAGAGAATATAACCGATGTTCATTGGGAAGAATATGCGGTTTGGAACGAAACATCTGTGTCCTGGACTTTCCCACCAGACTTTGTCATTTACGAAGATGACTGGTTTGGTACCGGTTTCGGCACGAACAAAACCGAAGTAAGACACGTGAACGCAGATCTATCGAGACAGATGAATCAGACACTGTTTAATGGCAGCGGTTATCAATTGGCAAACTTTACAGTAACCTTTGAAGATACAGACTTCCAATGGGTTTGGGCAAGAATCGAGGCAAATGAGCACTATGAGGTGATTGCTTCTATTGTGCCTGGCACCTTTGAAACTGATGCACCTCTTGATTGGGTAAAGGAATGGGATCATGGAGTGGGTTTTGGCTTTAATAGAGATGCAATAGAAACCGGAGTAGCATACAACTTCTCTGTGGTCGTAGAAGTGGATTTGACGGGTAATGTAGCCCTGCCAATCGTATACAAACCACAGTTCTTTATTAATATGGAACTTGAGCAATCCTTTGCACCGGGAGGTGAAGGATTTACGGTAGAGATGCCACCGGAGATGCTCCCAAGCTACGTGAACAACGCTTCGGTAACGACAAACATCTCGAATAACTGGACACTGAGACAAGTAAACCGGACAATTGCAGTGCTTGGAGAGTATTCTAAAGAGTTACCGCCTATATTTGACACAGGTCCAAGCAAGAATCCATACCCGAGCATCGCGGGGGTACACAACGGTACGATTAAAACTTCACAGACCATCAATGTCAGCAGATTGTACACTTACCCTTGCGCAGGAACGGGCGGACATACCGAATCCATCGAACTCTATGAAAACGGCGAACCGATAGCTAATGGCACGTGGAACGGCTACAAAGGTGACTATCATAATATAACACTACATAACGTCTCAACGGGTGCGCCCTATGTCACCTTATTGGAAGGACAAGAATACAACTACACCATTCGCACAGGCTCTTATCCGCAGATAATCCACAATCAAACATTTACAAATGAATATGGGACGATAACCTGCAGTAAATTTACAGATGTAAACGGAAGGGTATACTATGATTGGATACCGGCGATTAGGTTAGAATGATTTCTTTGATCAAGCATTCTTTCTAAGAAAGTTTGTGTGAAGATCTGCGTAATCCCGTGGTTATTAAAGGAGCTAAGCAAACATCCGCTACACCACTTCCTCCAAGTCTTCCAAAAACAATTTTATCGTTTCTTCATCTGTGTGTGGCATGATTACTGCCCGGAGTGACTTTGGCGTTCGTGTCATAGAAACGCGCCATCTCCTCTCTTCTAACGCATTCACCACTCGTCCTACTTCAGACTCAGGGAAACTCAACGTTGCCACGTTCATCACGGGCTCTATCACGGGAGGAATGCCTATACGCTTCGCACCGTCCACTAACAGCCTCGTGAGTCGCATGCATTCATCTACTATCGTTTTCAAACCTTCTTTACCAAGATATTTGAGTACGGCATACGTAGCCGCTGCTGATGCACCGCTTCTCGTACCTGTCAATGAGCACTGTCCCTTTGTCGTCAGATACGGTGTAGAGACCACCAACTCATCTAAATAGAACTCCTCCCTGAACAGAATACATCCAGCAGGAATTGTACTCATCCCCATCTTATGTGGGTCTATCGAGATTGCACTCACCCCGTCAAGTGAGAAATCGAACTCATAGTTCTCATCAAGAAACGGAATCACGAAACCGCCAAAAGCAGCATCAACGAATAAGAAGATGTCTCTATCCATTGCAATCCCCGAGAGTTCCTTTATCGGGTCTATCTGCCCGAATTCAGTCGTCCCTGCTATCCCCACTATACCGATCGTTTTGTCGTTGATCAAACGTTCTACCGAATTCACGTCCACCCGCAACTCTTCATCCAGCGAGGCTTTTTGTACATTTATGCTCAAGAGGTCAGCGATTTTGTCAAACGAGAAATGAGCTGTTTCCGGCACGATTATGTTCATATCGCTCAGGCCTTCCTTCCTTTTCCGGTTCCTTATCGCTCGTATTGCCTGGATATTCGATTCTGTTCCACCGGTGGAGAGATATCCAAATGCGTTCTCATTGCCCAGCAGTGCACCTAACATCCGTATCACTTTATCTTCCATCTCTCTTGTCCCCCGGAATAGACCGGAATCACCCAAATTCGATTCCAAGAACATCCCATGTGCATACACTGCTATTTCATGCGGATACGTGCACATCGAACTCAAAATGCGTTCATACGATAAATCCTTCAACTTCTTTTCCTGAAGCAGCGCCTCTATCATTTCCCTGCTCATGCCTCGCTCTTCCATTTTTAACTCCTCTTCTTTCTTTGCGATAGCTATCAATCAACTCCCGCCCTGTCTATCTACAACCTTAGCTGGAGGAAGACACCGTCAGAGACTTATACTCCCTCTATATACTTAATACTTATTTGAACGTCGAGACAGTAGAGGGAAAAAATGAAGGACTATATAAAAAACGTTGAGGATATTGTAGAAGCATTACGTACAGAAAAAGAGCCCGTAGGAGTAAAGTACACAGATAAAGACCCTGGAGTTGAGATCGAAACGGGTAGCCACACCGTATGCGGGGCGATATTGAAGGCATCTGAGGGGAACGTCATAATGCTTTCAGAAGAGAGATGTGCCTGTTCTGGAGGAAAGAGCCACATTGGTCTTACGCAGCGAGGAGAGATACCTTGGAAGATGCTCGTTGAGGGCGAGAAGCTCTGGGTTGACGTTAAAACAGCGATAAGGTCAAGTATAGAGGTTGAGAAGATTGCACGACCTCCCGTGGGTCTTTCAAAGAAGGTATGGCTTTATCCTGTTAGAAGAGGGATATTTCAGCCGGATCTCATTATCATGCTTGTAAACGCCGAGCAGGCATCACGGCTCATCACCTTAAACCAGTTCTGGGATGGAAAAACCCCGTCTATCGAGATGAGGGGACCTCTCTGCTGGAGTGTGATAACTTACCCCCTTGTATCCGGAAACTTCAACCTCTCAGTCGGAGACATAAGTGCACGGAGGATGGAACGGTGGGATCCGGAAATTATGGTCGCATCAATCCCGTGGGAGCGGCTGAGAGGAATCGCAGAGGCAGTTGATCTCAGTACTGCGGGAAGAGCAGAGCCGTCTGATAAGTTTAAACAGATGACCGAGAAGATGGGGTCAGGGCGATAAACGCGTAATACTTTACTTTGTGGCCGGCAGTAGTCCGATAACAACTGATGAGTAGCGAGTTAAAGACGACTGGAAGACTAACCGGTAGTAAACTTAAATACCGACTCAAAGAACTTTATTGGATCTTACGGCGTGTGCTCAAAAAAAACTCATTTTCCAAGCAATTTTGAAAGCAGTGTCTTCTTAGTCTCGCAGCGGTCGATGAAGGCACAACTATCGCAGGGTGCATTCTCCCCTTTATCGGGGTAAGCACCCTTTTTAATCTTTTTAACGTGCTTTAATATCTGAAACGCAAGAGCTCTATCCCTCTTTTTTATATGCGATTCACGAATGTCCGCAGTTCTTATATAGTCCACAAAACCTCTCTGTACCGTTGTTCCGAACTCCTCCTCGATGAGCATTGCATACGCAGCCAACTGCATCCTATCGCTTTTCCAAACGCCATACTCAGGGCATCTACCAGTTTTTATCACACACGGTATAGCTTCCTCCTCTGTTCGTATCAGCTTGTCCACGCTGCCGACCATGCTTAACTTTTCAGATCTCATTGTATGTTCCCTTTCATAGCCATAGGCACGCTCTAACTCAGCCAGCGTTGTGTTTTCGTTTTTTAGCTTCTCGAGCCATTCGGTGTTTCCTATCCCGCTCAAAAAATCGCTTTTCACGTCTTCAAAAAAAGCCTTACCCACCGTTTTCAATTCCTCTTTATAAATCCATTCCACACCGTCCACGATATCCTCAATTACCTGTTTTACATCTTCCTCATCTTGTTTATAACCCTCTCCGCCCTCTGCGTTTCCACCGTAAACTTTGCGCACATTAAAGCCCAACTCCTTCAGTAGAATATGCTCAATTACGCTTCTTTCTTTACCCTCTGCTATTTTTGGTTGCTCGTACCCGCGCGCACGGAAATAAACCAGTCGAGGGCATAGCATATAGTGCGTTAAATCAGAAACTTTGATTATTAAGGCTTTGTGTTCTTGCTTGGGTTGCATTGATATCACACCAAATAGTTTAAATAAATATATATTGGTTTATATTATACCAAGCCATAGGAGGAAAAAGAGAGAAATGTTTGAGGCTAAGATAGATGCACTTGTGTTAAGAGAATGTATAGAGTCAATTACAGCAGTAGTGGATGAAGGAAAGTTAAGAGTAGCGGAGGATGGTTTTAAGCTCCGAGCTGTTGATCCTGCGAATGTGGCAATGGTTTCGTTTGAGTTGCAACGTGATGCTTTTGATGATTTCCGTTTTGAGAAGGGATCAGATGCTGAAGCCACAACTGAATCCGCGGCTGCTACTGAGGTGGGCATAGATTTCAATAAGTTGCATGGCATCCTGGGAATAGGGGGAAGTGCCGAGGTCAATTTGAAGCTGGATGAGCAAGCACAAAAACTATTCACGAGGATGGGCAGTCTCGCTTATACCGTCTCCTTGCTTGACCCCGCTTCGCTGAGGAAAGAGCCGAAGGTGCCGGAGCTTGAGTTTCCCGTGCAGGTAATCATCGAGACGGATGAGTTTAGAAGAACGATACGCGCGGCGGAGAAGATCGGCGACCACATAATGCTTGGCGTAGATGGAGAGGAGTTCTATATGGAGGTAGAAGGCGATATGGATAAACTGCGGTTAGGGCTGAGAAAGGAGCAATTAATACATCTGACGCCAGGAACGCTTCATTCTTTATACTCGCTGGACTACGTTGCGGCAATGAGCAAAGGAATGAGTCATGCAGAGAATATAACGCTCAACCTTGGTAAGGATTATCCGTTACAAGTAGATTTTGAAGTGGCAGATGGTAAAGGCAAAGTCAGCTATTTGCTTGCACCACGGATAGAGTCCGAATAAGCATTTTAATTTATAGATAGAAGACGGGTCAGGGTCAGTGGAAGGCCAACGAACGGCTCGTCATGGGATGATGGAGGAAGGAGTAACCGAAGAAGCACGATTATGCTTCTATCCTTTTCTGTCTGCAGCGTCGAATTATGTAGAAGCGTTAGGAGTTACGCTGGATGATTTGATCACTGCGGCCACTTTTGAACGTGCACGACTGCGTGGTAAAGAACGAGTACGTGAAGCGATACGGGAGGGAACGGTCCGAAAGCCGGTTATCATGAGTACTGCACAGGCGGAGATGGAATTGTTATCCTATCCCTTTGCCCGTATTTTAGTGTCCTGTATCGGTAACGCACACCTTGTGCGTAGATATGCATTATCAGAAGCTAAATCGGCGTACAATAAACTACTGGAGGATTCCAGCACGGGTTCCAGCGCGGGCACAGATATAATTTACGAGATGGCGCAGGAGTTCGACATACAGGTGGATTTCTCGCGATTATCACATATGGAGCACGCGCCGGTGCAGATGCCGTTCGTTGATTATCTGCGATTCACGTCTAATCTGCGTGATAAACGCTGGAAACTGGTGAATCGCGGGCTGGAGAAAGGGCAGGTGAACTTGAGAAAGGGCGAATTTCTACGCGTTATCCAGGAAGCGATATATGCACGGATAAGCAAAGACCTGCCATTGGACGTTCCAGGAGTTCTTTGCGAATCAATACGTAAATACACCAGAGATATAGAAGCGGAATTGGAGGAACGGCGTAAGAAGTTCGGTGACAGCGGCTTTGAGACAAGTACAGGCTTCTTGGTGAAAGACCCAAGCTGTTTTCCGCCCTGTATCACTGCTATTCTGAGCAATTTAAAGGACGGTGTGAACGTGCCGCACACCGCACGATTTGCCGTTACTGCTTTTTTATTGAATCTCGGTTTAACGGTAGATGAAATAATAGAGATTTACAAGAACTCGCCGGATTTCGATGAAGAGCGAACGCGGTATCAGGTGGTGCACATAGCAGGGGCACAGGGAAGTACCAAGTACACAGCGCCGTCATGTTCGACCATGCGTACGTACGGCAACTGCGTTGACAATGATGACGTGTGCGAGAAGGTTAATCATCCTTTAAGCTACTATAAACGGAGGTTGAAGCTGAAGCAGAAGCAGAAAAAAGAACAGCAGGATAAACCAAAGGAAAAGGTTGAGGGAGAAAAATGAGAAGATATAGATACAATAGACCACTTTATGTGGTCCGTTGGGATTGATCTGCGTTTTTGAAAAATAAAATTTTAGGAAAGTTTTATCAAAATGCTTCGCATGTTTGACAAGCTGTTTAATCGGAAAGAATTGGAGGGGAAGATCGAAATATTGCAAGCACGTATTGACGAGCTTGAACCGGAAAATAAATCGCTCTCTACACGATTATCGAAGCAGGAGGTGCGAGCAAAAAAGGCGGTATCAGATAAACAAGAAGCGGATTTGGCATTGAAAAAAGCAGAGAAAAGAATAGACGATCTCGAATGCACGCTTGAGAATCTGAAAGAGGAAACGCAAAAAACTGACGACTTATACTTCAAACGAGCAGTAACTTTAACAAATGCTCAATCTTGTGACCTTTTGTCCCAGATTGGCTCGATCGGGTCAAGAAATGAAGACCTTGTCACGGTATACCTGCGCCCAAATGAACCATTCACCGACCTGAATGGATTTGATATTGAACTCGAGCAAGATATCAAATACCTGATGCAAAAGATTGAGTCACCGACAGGCATGGCGCTCTTCTACGATATGAAAAGGCTGGGGATGGTTCGCATGATTATGACACCGCCGTTTCCGATAGTTGAATCCAGATGGAAACTCGACCGTGTCTTTGATACCGCGCAGTTGCAAGAACTATTAGAGCGGAATCAGGTATTTTGCATCCTATTGGCACATGCAGGGGAGTCGTTTATCGGAATATCCGATCGAGAAACGTTTATTGATTACAAGATCGTTCGTAGTAGTGTAAAGGAGAAGCACACAAAAGGCGGATGGAGCCAGCGCAGATTTGAACGACTCCGTGACGAGGATATCAGGCATCATGCGGAGAAGGCAAGAGGTGTATTTGAAGCGCTGGTGGATGATTATAAAGACAAGCTAAAGACGGTAGTTGCAAGCGGCGAGCATAATCTGATTAAGGCGATTACAGGTGGTGGCGATTCCGGGTATCGGTATCCGTTTCCGCTGCTCATCAGAAGTATAGACACAAAAGCAAAGATAGAAAAGCGCAATATAGATAAGATAAGGGTGCTGACGTGGTCTGCGAGATGGTATCTGCCCAAAATTCGGGGAAATCTTGAAGAGACAATGAAAAATGAAGATTGAAAAGTGCAAAAGGTAAAATAAACCTTTCTTTGGAAAAGAAAGCGGGACAAGGTTTTTCTTTTAGCACAGGTTTTCTTTTTGTGAAAAAGAAAAAGTGTTGTGTGATCTTGTGGTTATAAAAGGAACAGTATGATGCCGAAAGGTAAAATGAAAAAAGAAGAAGCGGAACAGAAGATTTCAGAACTCGTTGAACGATTCCGTGACAATATTGCTGATTATAAACGATCAACGTATAACGAAGCACAGGTAAGACGAGAATTCATTGACCCGTTCTTTGAAGCGCTGGGCTGGGACGTGAGCAATAAACAAGGGTATGCAGAACAGTACAAAGAGGTCATTCACGAAGATACGATAAAGGTGGGGCGTTCGACAAAAGCACCGGATTACAGCTTCAGGATTGGCAGTCAAAGGAAGTTCTTTGTCGAAGCGAAGAAGCCTGCAGTGAACATAAAAGAGGACGTCAGCCCTTCGTACCAGTTGAGACGGTACGCATGGAGTGCGAAACTGCCATTGTCGGTTGTAACCGATTTCGAAGAGTTCTCAGTCTTCGACTGCCGGATAAAGCCCAACCCAAATGACAAACCCGGCGTAGCGAGAATCAACTACATTCCCTTTAACGAATATCTCGACAAGTTTGACGAGATCTACGAGGTCTTTTCAAAGGAAGCGATACTCAAAGGCAGCTTTGACAGGTACGCACAATCCACCAGGGCAAGAAGGGCACCGCAGAAGTTGACAGCGAATTTTTAAAGGAGATAGAGAGCTGGCGTGACCTGCTGGCAAAGAATATCGCACTTCGCAATCCTGAGGTGAGTATATACGAGTTGAACTATGCAGTGCAGAAATTGGTGGACCGGATAATCTTCCTGCGGATCTGCGAAGACCGTGGAATCGAGCCGTATGGGCAGTTGCAAACAAAAGCGGAATCCGGCGAGGTGTACAGACATTTGCTGAACCATTTTAAATTGGCCGAATCCAAGTACAACAGCGGTATATTCGATTTTGAGGCGGATAAGATAACGTCAGCGTTGAAGATTGATGACAGGGTCTTGAAGACGATCATTCAGAGTCTGTATTATCCGAAGTCGCCGTATGAATTCTCAGTTTTAGGTGTTGAAATCTTAGGGAACGTGTACGAGCAGTTCCTGGGTAAGGTCATCAGGCTGACGGCAGGGCATCAGGCAAAGGTGGAGACAAAGCCGGAGGTGAAAAAAGCGGGTGGCGTGTATTACACGCCTCAGTACATCGTTGAGTATATCGTCAAGAACACGGTTGGTAAATTAGTTGAGGGAAAGACGCCGGAAGAGATTGCGGCGATGAAAATTTTAGATCCTGCATGCGGTTCCGGAAGTTTCCTTATAGGTGCATACACGTATCTGCTGCGGTATCATCTGGACTGGTATGCGGAAAACAAGCCGAAGAAACACAAAGAGGCTGTGTTTCAGGTTCGAGAGAACGAATGGTATTTGACGACGGCAGAGAA
>JAENXH010000269.1:287-551 GCA_016649585.1 Methanosarcinales archaeon | reverse complement strand
GTTGTTACTGATAAACACATAAATGTTGGAAAAAACTGCTATGTTGGCGTCAATTCGGCGTTATCTTCTCACTTTGTTGAAGGTACATTTGGCAATATCGTCTATTTTGAAATCAAATTAGGAGATAACACCACTCTCGGAGGATTTAACAACATTGCGCCCGGATGCGAGTTAAGCGATAACTCTTACCTCTTACCAATAGCCGCTGCAACGAAACATAATAAGACCCAAGGGAATAATTATTACTTCGGTATGCCTTTACGC
>JAENXH010000269.1:0-278 GCA_016649585.1 Methanosarcinales archaeon | reverse complement strand
CATTAGAAGAGTCAGTTGTTACTGATAAACACATAAATGTTGGAAAAAACTGCTATGTTGGCGTTAATTCGGCGTTATCTTCTCACTTTGTTGAAGGTACATTTGGCAATATCGTCTATTTTGAAATCAAATTAGGAGATAACACCACTCTCGGAGGATTTAACAACATTGCGCCCGGATGCGAGTTAAGCGATAACTCTTACCTCTTACCAATAGCCGCTGCAACGAAACATAATAAGACCCAAGGGAATAATTATTACTTCGGTATGCCTTTACGC
>JAENXH010000268.1 GCA_016649585.1 Methanosarcinales archaeon | reverse complement strand
CTAAAAGCAGCTTGGATTCAGTAATCCCGCCAAAATTGAAACTTTTTGCCTCCGATCATCATCAGGGATTTTGGATATTTCAAAATCCACTATCTCACTTCCTACCAGTTTCCACTCCCCACTTTGACAGCGATTCAAAATAGCACGGACAGTTTCTGACTCAAGATGAATTCTATCCTGCGTCTGACCATCAAACGGGCGGTTAAAGCAACAAACGTCTAGATAAATTCTCATCAGACATCTATATCCCTGTTTCTAATTTTTTCAGCCTTCGTGATGATGGCAATCTTACTTCTTGCATCTAAACGAGCCTTTGTAATCCTCTTGGCTTCTTCAACAGGAGCATTTTCTATTGTTCTGTTATCCGCACAAACACCGCCGTAGGGTCCAAACGGAACCGAGACCAGCTTCTTGCCAAATAACATGCTCTTCATCAAGAACTCTTCTTCTTTCGCTATCAAATAAATCGGTTTGTGTTTGTACGTCTTCTCCACCATCAAACTTTTAAAAAGTTTAATCAAAACGCTTCGCAGTTGATGATAGAACGTAGAC
>JAENXH010000267.1 GCA_016649585.1 Methanosarcinales archaeon | reverse complement strand
GCTCGGAGATGTGTATAAGAGACAGGTATAGGTGCGTATTAGGGATGCGTATTTTAGTAAAGTTGTATGGAAAGCTAAGAGAAAATGTAAAGGAATTTGACTTAGAGGAAGGACTTCCAGTGTCTTTTAATATCGATCCTTCTAAAGTTCAAGTTGTCTATGATATTCTTGAAAAGCTTGTAATAAACGAAAATGAACTTAGTCACATATTTGTAAACGGCAATTATTGTGGAGTTAGCAAGGAGGTTAGAGATGGTGATAGAGTTGGATTGTTTCCCAAAAATATGGCATTATTGTTTGTTGAGATCTTACCACAATATCGATGAAAAATTCATTGTTAGAGTTGGAGATTTCATAAATTATTTTTTGTATTAAGATTTAATTAGAATATGGTTTTCAATTTAATCACCTTACCTATTACAATATTTTTTATTGTGTTAGGATTTTGTCAGTTATTTTTTGCGATTAAATTGAAAAAGAAGTTCCAAAAGGACCATAGTTTCATCAATTCGTTTATTATTGTTGTATTATCTGTCTCTTATACACATCTGA
>JAENXH010000266.1 GCA_016649585.1 Methanosarcinales archaeon | reverse complement strand
TTCATGATACTGGGATCACCGCCTGCCATCATGTTTAAATCTATACCTGAGCTAAAACAGTCATCTCCCCCATGTAAGATTATAACTCGAGATTTTGACTGCTCCGCTTTTAATAAACCATTAATTAATGCTTCAGTTAGCATAGTATTAAAAGCATTTTTTTTTCTAGACGATTTAATTGAATATATGTTAAAGTCTGATCCTCATTATCACTTACTAGTACTATTTCACTTTCTTCACTCATTTTTCTTAGCACTTCTTAATTAAATTATGATTTAAAAAAATTTCATGATAAAAAAATCATTTCATTTCAATATAATCGTAAAATAATCACATTTCTTTAAACACTAATGATGATATAGCTTTAGCTAAAAGTACCAATTCAAAAATAAAAAATAAAAGAAATAAGTTTACGTAAAAGATTTTATTTCCCTTTCCATTTCGGTTTCGTTTTTGAGAGTCGTGCTATAGCTCCAATCTTCGCATCTTTAGTATAGAGTAACTGGGAGCTCACGAGTGTTTCTAATTCGTTCCCAAGAGCTACATCTTTACC
>JAENXH010000265.1 GCA_016649585.1 Methanosarcinales archaeon | reverse complement strand
AGCAATTGTTTAACTTTGGCTAAAGAGGCTCTTACAAATATTCATGAAATTCAGCTCAACACACTAAAAAAGAAATATATTGAAATTCAAGAAGAAACTAAAGGAGGAGAGAATGAACAATGATGGATATAAAACGAGTGATTTCAACAATTGAAAAGAATTATATTCTTTCTAATTTAAAAAAAGGTGAAAGAATTGATGGAAGAGATCTTTGGGAATACCGAGATTGGACGGTTAAAAGTGATGTCATTGCTTCAGCAGAAGGTTCTGCTGAAGTAACTTTAGGAAAGACAAAAATAATTACCGGATTGAAGTATGATGTGGGTGCTCCTTTTCCCGATCTTCCAAATGAAGGAGTTTGTACATTTATGGCAGAATTATTACCTTTAGCGTCTCCCTTATTTGAAAGAGGGCCTCCAGACGATCAATCAATAGAACTAGCACGCGTAGTTGATCGAGGAATTCGACATGCAGATTGTGTCCAAACTAAGAAATTATGTATAAAGGAAAAAGAAGCAGTGTATATTTTATTCGTAGATATATATGTAATTAAC
>JAENXH010000264.1 GCA_016649585.1 Methanosarcinales archaeon | reverse complement strand
GGTCTATCGGGGTAAGTCAGAGATAGAAAAGGACTTCCGAAGGATGAAGAGCCCGATGATGGTCAGCGTAGAGCCGGTATACCACTGGACAGACCAGAAGATAAGGGTGCACGCTTTTTGCTGCGTTCTCGCATTGATGATTCTACTGCTCCTGAAACGGAAATTACGCAAGGCTGGTGTTGAATTGAGCTTAGAAAGGATGCTGGAGGAGCTTTCGGAGGTTCAACTCTCGGTTATCAAGTTTTACGATGTCAAGAAAAGGCTCTGTCTCCTTAACGATATGAACGAAGAACAGAAGGCGATGTTTGACGTCCTTGGCCTGCAGCGCTACCAAAAGTTAGTCTGCATGAAGCTGCCGCAGATGCGTTAACCTTATTCAGTAAAATAGCTCTGACATCTTCTATTGTAATTTGAACGGGTTTGAAAGGCGGAATCAAAATAGCCGGAAATGCTGTTGTTTTTATAACGGCGAAAGTCAAGTTCATAGTCCCGGGGGTTCTCCCGAAGCAACGGAAGCGCTTGTTTCATATCTCAGAACAAAATTCAATGATATTCG
>JAENXH010000263.1 GCA_016649585.1 Methanosarcinales archaeon | reverse complement strand
GTAGTATATTTTTACGTGATTTAGGTGGCGGACTTTCACAGGGTTTAGAGCATATGAAAGATAATAAAAAAGGTATATTAGACAGTCTAAATAACGTTTTTTCTATAGGTGGAAATAAATAAAATGGGATTTTTCAAGAAAAAAAATAAAAAGAATGTATCAATAAAATATGAGCAAATAAATGAGAATAAAGTAAAATCTAAAGGGAAATATCATTATCGTGTATACATAAAAGAGATTGAAGATAGTTACACTAAAAAAGTATCTAATTTCGGAGTTGAAAGATATATTGACGAACAAAAAGGTACTGTAATGTTAAGAAATGAAGAGTTCAAATTTAATGAACCTAAACCAAGTAATGAAAAGTCGTATAAAATATATAAACTTCAAGAGGTAAGCGTTAAAATAATTGAATTAGAAAAGTCGTTATCTAAAGAAATAAATATAGATAATCCTAAAGTTAATCGAAAAGATATTGAAGAAGAATTAGGAATTTATAAATCAATAAAAAGAAGTCTTGAGTTACAGGGTAAAGGTAGTTACCTTAACGTTGATGAA
>JAENXH010000262.1 GCA_016649585.1 Methanosarcinales archaeon | reverse complement strand
ACCGATTATAATACGCTATTTTCGCATAAAACGCCCTTAGCGAGATGTTATTCCAAAATCTACCCCGCCTCAGGTATCTATCGAGATCTTCCACGATACGTGCCTTCAGTTGATGCGCGCTGATGCGCAGAATCCGCTTCAGCAAGTTCAGGAAATTGTGCGTGATGCATTGAATGACGAAGAAGAGCACTCGGACGACGTAAGACCGTGAGCAAGTCCTTATCTTAAACTCCTTCTTCACTCTGTAGCCAGTCTCGATATTCCATCTCGCTCGGTAGCTCCTTGGAACCCACTTTATGAACTCTTCCGTCGAGCCGAAGGCTATGCTGGTAGCGAAGAGCAGAAAATCCTTGTTCCCAGGCCCCGCGCGCTTCCGGGGATCGAACTCGGGATTGGGTATCGCGACCAGATAGAACTCTGGGCTTCCTTCCGCCTTAAAGCGGTACTCGAATATCGCAGATTCACGCCCGTTTTCTCGTGTATGCCGCGCCAATAGCTTTTTTATCCGCTTGTCTATCTTCGCTGCCATGATGAAGTCAACGCCGAGTTCATAGAACTTAGAAA
>JAENXH010000261.1 GCA_016649585.1 Methanosarcinales archaeon | reverse complement strand
GACCAGGCTAAATGGACGGTAGAGAAGAAGATTTAAAGCGATTAAAGATTTTAAAATGATGCGTTTGTAGATACACTTTCTTTCTTTGGAAAAGAAAGAACCTGTGCTAAGAAAGAAACAGGGAATAGAAACAGGGCTTGCCACAGAAAAGTGGGAGAAGAGGGGCTAACCAACACTTTTTCTTTTTTCTTTCAAAGCAAAGAAAAAAGAAAACCTGTGCTAAAAGAAAAAAGAAAGATTTTTTATATTCTGAGTTCTACGTTAAAAATAAGGGGGAAGGGATGTAGAGAGGATGACAAAAACGATCGAGGTGGTGTATGAGGATGGTGTGTTCAAGCCGCTGGAGAAGGTGGAAATGAAGGAAGGGGAACAACTGAAGGTAGAGATAAAGAAGTTGCCTGAGACTCTTTTCGGGATTTTTCGAGGAAAGGATTTAATGAAGCTCTTAGAGGAAACCGAAGATGAATGGGGTATTTATTGACTCAAGCGTCTTCTTGGACTTCTTAGAGGGGAAAGAACGGGCAAAGGCACTCCTCGAAGAGTATTCTGGTCTCGAAGGATGTATCA
>JAENXH010000260.1 GCA_016649585.1 Methanosarcinales archaeon | reverse complement strand
TTTTGAAGTAATCGCTGAACTCCTGATGATTAAAAAGCATTTAGAAAAGTTTCAAAATACTGATATAATTTCGGAAGAGAAAAATGGATATCTGTTATTATAAATGAAAAAAAAAGGATTCGCAGTATGCTAAATCCTCATTTAAATAACCGATAATAAAATTAATTTTATTCTTTATTTCGATAAATTTACTTCTATACTTTATAATAAGCGTGAAACTAACAAGTTTCAAATTTTAGCATATCATATCAATAGCTAATACTAATTTAAAAGATTTTTTTATCATTATAGATTTTATTCTTCATGGATAAAATAAAGCCAATATTGTTCGATATTTATCCTGAATTAGAAGGAAAAGTCCCTTGGATACCATTATTAACGAATTTACCCTCGAAGGTTGAACGCTTAAAAGAGTTAGAGAAGCATTTAAAGTTAGAAGGTGGTGAAATATACATCAAGCGTGATGATAAAGTTCATAACACATATGGGGGAAACAAGCTTAGAAAATTTGAATTTATTTTAGGGGAGGCATTAAAAAAAAAGAAAAAAGGCATCATAACTTTAGGA
>JAENXH010000025.1 GCA_016649585.1 Methanosarcinales archaeon | reverse complement strand
AGATATGACGCAGAAAATAAAAGACGTTGTGAACGCAGGGATGAGCAAATGAAAAGAAAGAGCTCTTTTAAATGGCTGCATGTAATCCTGGTGCTTGTGCTTTTATATGGCTTTATAATTGGAACTTGTGCTGGACAGGAGGAACAGCAAGTTCAGCAGGAACAGCCCATCATCACGTTGACCGACCTCGATTTTAATAACGATGGGTATATCAATCAGATAGACTTAGATGTCTTGAAGTCTCACTTCAACGACCGATATAACTGGTATGTTCCCTGGGATTTGAACGCAGATTTTCGATGCGATTATAAGGACTTTTATTATTTCGCAGACCACGTCCCTTTGGATTATCGGTATCAAGTAGCGGTAAATATCTCTGCGTGGAACCTGTCCAATTATACCGTAGATAGAGGCAAAGAGCCTGCACTTATTCTCGACGAGATTGTTTATCCACAGAATACAAACCGAACGGTGGTGTGGGTAGAGCAGTATACGAGTCTTGAATCACCTAAGAATGACGATGCGGTCTGTGTCCATTACACACGTGACCTCTGCAGATTGGCGTACAAAAATTTGGGGCCGAAGACGATAGCCTGGGGCTCTTCCGGTGTGCATGCATACGGAATGATATACACGGGCGGTGACTGGAGAGATTTGTCTAATTGGTTTATCATTGACCCCTACTGGAAATTGTATGACGAAAATATCTTAACCTCAATGGGCTTTCATGACACGCATACAATAAAAATCCTGCTGGATGAGGGGCGTTATGGTTATTGGGCGATCCATCTATCAGTAGATTATCAGAATAACACGGTTTACGATCCGTATAAAGCGGAGTACAGGATCGGGAAATTTAGAGAGCCTGTGTAAGCACTTTTCCGTTTTTTCTTTTAGCACAGGTTTTCTTTTTAAACCTTAACTCCGTCCACAGTAGGGCACATATACTTTCATAATTGGTATTACAAAGCCGGATTTTATCATTCAGGCGGAGATAAGAGCGGAAGATATTTGTATGCTCTGTGCTCTTGCGATGGTGGGAGTTCTTGGTAATGCCCCCTTGAAACGGGTAAAAGATGCTTGGGGGAAGTTCAAGAAACTGAGCGAGCTCGGCAATAAATTGGTAGAACTTCATCTGCTGACGCATCCTTCGTTGAGCGATACCTGCAGGGGATTTCCAGAGAGTGGCACGAATAAGGTGGAGAATGTTCGTTACGATGAGGAGAATGAGAGGGTTTATTTCAACAAAGAGCAGTATTTCGATGGCATCTCAAAAGAGGTGTGGGAATATCGAATCGGTGGTTATCAGGTGCTGGCGAAGTATTTGAAGGACAGGAAAGGGCGTGAATTATCTTTACAAGAGATAGAGCATTATATGAAAGTTGCAGCGGCTATAAGAAGGACGATTGATGTGCAGAGGAAGATTGACCAAGTAATAGGCAGGATATAATTGTCCGAAAAACCCGACAAAACTGAATACCGTAGCGAATGCAAACTAAACTAAAAACCATGCCAATATTTACGAAGCCTGCCTGTTGGGAGGATAAAAAAGTCATGGCTTTGGTTGGTTAGTTTGACCTTTATCTATCTTTCTCCCAGACTTCTTCTTCTTTCCACTGGTGTGGTTGTTAGCATCACCCCCTCTAAACTAACTAATTTTAGCATAGGAAGTAGGGGTTATATAAAACTTTCGGTTGCGCGGCTGAAAGTTTTTATATGGTAAAACGTTCGAAATTAGAGCGTAAAAACCGACCAGCGAAAAAAAAATCAAATCAAAAAAATAAAAAAATAGAGGTGATAAAAAATCACCTCACTTCACGTACAGTGTTCCTTTTGCTTTCTTCTCGCCCATTGCGAAATCGCCGAGGTACTTCTTGTATTCCGCGCCATCCACGGTTGCCGTCTCCAGGAACTTGAACGAAGGCATCATCTCCAGCACTTTGCCCTTCATTAAGATCTCGCCACCGGTCATGTCTGGTCCGAATAGCTCTGCATCGCCTTCGATCGTTATCTTACCGCCGCTCATGTTCAGGCCTGCGAGCCTGTTCGCGTTACCCTTTATCAGGATCTCGCCACCGGTCATGTACTGGCAAATGCACTCACCGACATCACCGCCCACAGTCACTTTACCGCCGGTCATACCCTTCATCTCGCCGCGATACATCGCACAGAGGTTGTCGCCCGCATCACCCTCGATGATCAACTCGCCACCGCGCATCTCTCTGCCTGCCCAGCAATTTGCGTTTCCTTTCACTACTATCCGTCCGCCTTCCATCAGCGCACCACAGTGCATGTCCACGTCACCGCGTGCCTCGATCTCGCCTGCTTTCATGCCCGATCCTATGCGCTTCACGCGTGTCAAATCGCCTTCCATCACGATCTTCACTTCGTCGGCACTCGCCGCGTCGCCCTCTACGCTCACATCGAACAGGTCGCCGGTATCCTCCTCTCGATTGCCCCACCAGACTTTTACAGCTTTTAGTTCCGCTTCACTCTTACCAAAGAGCTGATCCGGGGTTAATGAATCCACCTCGACAGGTACTGTTGCGATTCCACTCCTAACCGCGTCCTTCAACTTTAACGTTATGGTTTGCATTTTTCTTTTCTCCTCCTCTCCTCTGTTAGCTCCGCCACGGCGCCTTTATCTCATACGGATTCGGCAAGTAAGCGTCCTGAACCGGATAATTATTGAAGGTCACTGAGTAGTATTTATCGAATTTGTCCTTCAGCGTAACGAGCATCTCATCCATCAGCTTATCATCGCATTCCGGCGTGACGAAGATCGTTCTCCCCGGCGGTGTTGCTACTACCTCGCCGTCCTTTACCACGATCTCTCCTGCTTTTATCGTGTACTTCGTGTTCAAGAACGCCTTCTGTATCTTTCCTGCATCGCGCTCTTCCGGCGACATATCGTAGATCGCAATATCTGCGTCCGCACCGACACCGAGATGTCCTTTGCCATGCTCTGCCAATCCTAACGTCTTCGCAGTCATTCCTCGTGTGATGATCGCGATCTCATTTAAATCGTACTCACGGTCTATCGAGGGCAAATCTGCTCGATCGAAGATGACTTTATGCATATCCTCTGCGGACTCATCCCTTCTCTTCTTGCTCATTAACATTGAGATGATGATCGGATACCCGATGAACGGCCCTGCATTCGGATGGTCTGTTGTGAGTGCAACCTTCCACGGGTCTTTTGTCAGCAATGCTAATTCCTGACCGATCGCCCATTGAATGGTATTCACCGGTGATTTACCCGAGTACAAGAACGGTGTTATCCCTGACCCTGTTTCGAGTTCTACATCGAGATTCGTCCATTTACGGCCCGTTATCTGATACAAACTGTATTCCATCGGTCCATCTGCGGTCATCGTCGTGGTATCACCCAGTATAATCGAGCCGATGTCAATGCTCACATGGTCACTGTCATTCACATAATTCGCAATATGCTTCGCCTGCGACTCGAAATCGCCCCAACTCGTGCCGCCGTACGAATGGAACTGCGTGTGTGTCGCGTGCATCGCCGGACGGTCTCTATACGGCTTTATTCCTTTCACAAGATCATACGTGTCGGTTGTCATCTCGAAGTTGCCTGGATGACCAAGCATGTTCCCGTGCACGTGAACGCTGTGTGGCATCTCATACTTCTCTGTCGCTTCTGCCAAGCCCTTTACGATCTCCGCTGGGGTAACGTCAAAGTAAGGCACTGAGTCATGTAAGTTACAGTTCTTTCCCCACGCCCACGCTTCGGTTCCGCCCGGGTTCACTATTTTTACGCCGTATCCTTTGGTTGCTTTTATTATCCATGCAACGTATGCAGCAAGCAAGTCCGTATCGCCGCTCTTTATGTACTCCAGCGTCATCCAGTTGTTGTCAATGAGCGGCATTGCTGCGTTGTCCAGGATCGGGATATCCACCAACTCCTCGTGCGTGTGCCGTGCTGCAAGCGGTGGCATTGCCGCTTCCATCACAAAGGTGTAGCCCATCTTCGCATACCGGTAGCCAGTAGCAAAGGTATTGGGTATCGAATATCCGGATTGCACTCGGCAAACGCTTGTCTTCGGTTCTAAACCTTTTCTCCCGTCTTCAGGTCGCATAATCCGTCCTGCGTTTACTTTACCGCCCGCAATGTGTGAATGGATGTCCACACCGCCGGGCATTACCACCCGGCCTTCTGCGTCTATCACTTTCGGATTCGTTACCGATTCCACTATCTTACCATCGCGAATGCAAATATCCTTCTGCTCGCCCTTTACTCCGTTTATAGGATCGTAAACCACACCGTTCCTTATCAATAATTCACCATCAGCCATTTTACTCGCCCTCCTTTTCTCTCAATGCTCTCACTTCTGCATGTATCCGCTCCACGATCTCCGCATCCGGTACGTAGTAGTCAGTTTCCAGTATCTTCCGCAGTCTTATTGGTATATTATCCATCCGATAAACACCGCCCTCGCATTCTATCCCGCTTATTGCCGCTGGAATGACAACATCTGCAAATTCAGTCGTCGGGTTCGCAAACGGGTCTATCTGGATAACCGGAATCTTAGCTAAGTGTCGTAGCGCTGCACCAGGGAAATGTGCTCCAGGATCCGAGGCGATTATCAACGCCGAATCACAATCTTCCCGGTATAATAGGTCGGTAGAAGATGTCTCTCCCGGATTATACCACGCATATCCTCGGGACAGGTCAACGGAGAATGGAAACCCTGTTTGCCACGTGCATACCTGATTGAATCCCGTGACGTTGAAATGTCCCCGCATCGGCATTATAGACCATTTACCATACAGATGTCCTGCACGCGTGAACTGTATTGCATTGACAATATTGTTGTGTCGCGCTCCCGTGTGCGTCACACCCATACCGAAGAAGGTGATGCCGAATTTGGCTTCTTTTACCATATTTGCGACCTCTAACAGTTGCTCCTTCGACACACCGCCGACTTTATCTGGCACTACATCCTCATGGCCACGCAAGATGGCTCGTAACGCCGAAAAGACCTGATAATCTTTCCCCTGCTCTACCTGTATGAATACGTCCGCCATCTTTGACGTCATCGTCTTCCTTACGTCCACCACAACCAGTTTCTTGCCTTTCTTACCTTCCGCTGTCCAGTATCCCTTTGAGACATACGAATATCGCTTCATGTGGTTAGCATGCGCCTGCGCTGGATTCGCACCCCAGTATATAATGAGGTCAGCCCGGTTTTTTACCTCTCCAAGCGTGCAAGAAGGTATCCCGACATCCTGTATCGCCAGCACTGAAGGTCCGTGGCATACCGTAGCAGTATTGTCCACAACGCCACCTATATCCTCTGCAAGCTCTATTCCTGCACTATCAGCTTCGCAGACCGTCGAACTCCAGCCATATAAAAGAGGCCTCCTCGACTTGTACAGTATCTCTGCCGCTTTCTTTATCGCCTCATCGTAAGAGCACTCCTTGAGTTCGCCGTTCTCTCGTATCATCGGGCTCTTTATCCTCTCGTGTCCCAGCAACTTGCTCTTACCCACTGAGCATGCGCCTCGTTTCACCTTCACCACTTCGTTATTCTCAACTTCTAACACGATATCGTCGCATACACATCCACACAACGAGCATACAACATCTGTTATCTCCACCATTTTTTACACCTTTTATTCCATATACGTCCGCATCAGTTCCTTTACTGGCAAAACTGTTTCCGCGGTCTTCCCTATCTCTGCAGCTATACCTTTGAACCGAGGCATACCAGCACCTTCCGTATATCCGCTCACCAAAACGTTTGCCCAGGGACCCATGGGTATAAAAATAAGCCCCTCTGGATTCCCGTCGTCTTGCTTCGCTTTCACCACCACTGCTCCGTACGCAGTCGTTACTTTCACATTGTCGTCCGGAGCAACACCGAGTTTCTCCATGTCGCTTCCGTTCAAATTGCAGACTGCCACTTCATCGAAGTATTTCTCTGTGAGTTTACTATCCAAATTTTGACCCTGCACAGTCGTTCTCCCACTTATCAGGTTAACGTTCATTCCCTCCATTTTTACTCCTTCTTTTTATTTACTCAATACGTACTTTACACACAATACTTAAGCTTTTTGTTTTTTACGTTTAAACTTTGCTAAATATTTGTATGATGATGAAAAAGATCTACGGCATTCTCGGCGATCCTGTAGCACATAGCCTCTCTCCGGTTATGCATAATGCCGCCTTTGAGAAACTCGGTATGGATGCCGTTTATCTCGCATTCAGAGTTTCAAAGGCTGAACTTGAGGATGCGATAAGGGGCGCGAAAAGTCTCGGCATCGCTGGTCTTAACGTTACGATACCGCTGAAGGAAAAAGCGCTCCTTTTCGTAGATGCCGAAGAAGTGGCGAAGAAGATAGGCGCGATAAATACCATTGATTTTGGCAGTGGCACGCCGATGGGCTATAACACCGATGGAATTGGCTCAATGCAGGTGTTGAAAGAGACCGTAGGCGAACTAAAAGGCGAAAATGTGCTCATTATTGGTGCTGGCGGTGCTGCAAAGGCGATCGCTTTTTACCTTTACCTCGAAGGTGCAAAGGTGACATTAGCAAACCGGACGAAAGAACGAGCAGCTCAGTTGGCTGCTACGCTCAGTAATGCGGATGCTATTGGATTGGGCGCCGAGTTTAAAAAGCAGATCAAAGCTTCGGATATTTTGATCAATGCAACTTCCGTGGGAATGCATCCGCATGAGGATGCTACGTTAGTAAATGCAGATATGATGCATCAGGATCTTGTGGTATTCGATATCGTGTACAATCCAGTGGAGACGAAGTTGCTGAAAGAAGCGAAGCGTGCAGGCGTGAAGAAGATAGTGGATGGTGTGAAGATGCTCGTCTATCAGGGCGCCGCATCGTTCAAGATATGGACAAAAGAGGAGCCCCCGATAGAGGTAATGGAAAAGGCAGTTACGGATGCGTTGGCTAGTGAGTGATTGAGTGATTGATTATTCTTTACCTGAAGAGAGACAAAAGGCCGCTATTAGCGCATCTAATTGAATTCTCTCATGCGCACCCTCGGTAATTCGGTAGTCCGCTTCACCAATTCGGTCCATCAATTCCACCTTCTTACGAGCAGGGATATCCAGGTTTATCACAAGCCGATGCATCTGCGCTAATATTTCGTCGCCGGATATGCCTTTATCCATCAACACCTCCAGGGTATCGAGCGCATCGAAGAATTTGCCGTCAAGCGCCTTGTTTATCACCTCTTTTATCTCCTCGGGTCTTGCCGTTGCGGTTATCTCGTAGATCATCTCGGGTTTTATTTCGCTGTTGAGTACCGCAGCACTTTGCAATGCGTTTACCGCTCGTCGCATATCGCCCATCGAAACGTAGTTTATAGCTCGAATAACCTCTTCTGAGACTTTCAAGCCCTCCTTATCTGCAATATATTTTATACGAGCTGCAATTGCGTCGTAAGAAAGTGATTTGAACCGGTACACCGAGCATCTGGACTGTATTGGATCTATTATCTTGGAAGAGTAATTACAACTGAGAATAAATCTGCACGTGCCGGAATATCGTTCCATAGTTCTTCTCAGCGCGGACTGCGCGGCATCGGTCAACGCGTCTGCCTCGTCGAGGAAGATGATTTTGAATGATGCATTGCCAATAGGCATGGTTCGTGCGAAGTTCTTTATGTTATTACGGACCACATCTATGCCTCGCTCATCACTTGCGTTAAGCTCAGTAAAGTTCTCTGACCATGTATCACCATAGAATTCCCGTGCCATAGAGACTGCCGCTGCCGTTTTACCGACACCCGCGGTCCCGGAAAAGATAAGATGCGGTAAGTTCCTTTTCCTTACGTAAGATTGAAGGTTCTTTATTATAGCTTCTTGTCCTGATACCTCGTTTAGCGTCCTCGGTCGGTATTTCTCAGTCCATATCTCATCTCTCGGCATCGGCGTTCACTCTACATACCTTATAAGATTTACATTTTCATGTATCTATCTATAAAATAATAAAGATATTATGGATTTAAATCCGAATTCTTGGTTGTTGTTGGTGAAGGCGTTTATCATCCTCTTTGTGGTAATGGACCCGCCGGGCAATATTCCGGTATTTATAGCGCTAACGAAAGATATGAGGAAGGAGGAGCGGAGAACGGAACTAAATCATGCGGTTATCGTTGCTACGATTCTACTTCTCCTCTTCGCATTCCTTGGTAAAATCATTCTGAACGTATTAGGCATAAGTATAGATAGCTTTATGATCGCAGGCGGTATTCTCCTTTTGCTCATCTCCTTTGATCTTTTACGAGGTGAGCACAAATACGGAGTGACGGAAGAATCAGGAGCAGGAGTGGGAGCGGTTCCGATAGGGACTCCAATGCTCGCCGGGCCCGGTGCTATAACTGCGGTCATGGTGATAATACAATCGTCTGGCGTTTTTGTGGTTCTTTTTTCCATTTTCTCCGCGATCATCGCAACACGGCTCGTATTAGGGCAGTCCGACCGGTTATACGATCTGATGGGTAAGGTGGGAACGGAAGTGTTAAGTCGTGTTATAGGAATCATCGTTGCCGCAATTGCAATACAGTTCATCGGAACCGGGATAATCGGGATGTTTTAGCTTATCGTTTGTGAGGCTCAGCAATTTCGCACAACGGAACCAGCATATACGAAGTTTCGGCGAAGCCGAAATTTGAGCGAATGAAATGAGCCGTATATGCTGTGTTAGCCGAAGTTCGATTTAAATATGTCATGGATCTCCCTTTCTATTATCCAACCGTTTAAGATAATAAGATGCAGTTAATATCACTAAATGAAGGCGAAATGTACTATCCTCTTCATCGGACAATCCGGGATGAGAACCTTGTGGATGTAACCGTCTCCAAAGTCCCTGCAAAAATCCGCCCTTGCCACCTATTTCCCACTCATTGAGAGTAGGTAGCAAAAATGGGGGGTTTAGCTTGGCTAGAAGTTCACGCCTCGGATGTCCTGGTTGTGGCAAGGTTGTTTTACCACCAACTAATTCATCAGCAATTGAATCAAATAGGCTTTCCATGAATGACCTTAATTGTGCATTTGATGAAGCCCAATCACCCCTAGTATGTGCACTTATTGCTTGGTCTAGATGTCCTTTTGTCGTTGTAAATCCAAATTTATCAAATAATGAATCTAACTCATTTTCTTCCTCAACAAATTGAATACTCTCCGGTAACATTGTTTTAAGCCTGCCATTTTTAATGACATAACCATCGTGTTTAAGAGAGTTTACTAATATGGGAAGCCGTTCCTCTATTGTACGATCAGATTGTCCAGAAGCAAAGTAAGACGGCCTATGTTCTAATACGTCTTCGATTATTTCAAAAGTTAGATTAGCTCCAAAAGGGCCTTTTTCATCAGGATTGTCGATAAGATAATTTATCAGGGCATTTAACCTATAAATCTTTGATCCTAACTCCCGATGAGCTACTTCCTCCAATTTAAATTTCAATAAAAACCTATCAAGTTTAGCGTGAGTTAAGGATTCTAATGACCCAATGGCTTCAATTATTGTGATCCGGGAAAATTGTGGCAAAATTACTCACCTCACTTTAATTTGAGTTATGTTTATATTAATTATCGAATTTCGCCTAACGTCCCCAGCACATACGAAGTTGTGAACGTAGTGAGCAATTTCCCGAAGGGCAAAGTCGAAGACCGTAGCGTATGTGCTGTGTTATGTGACCGAGCCGTAGGCGAGGCAAGGAAACTGAAAGTTTCCGTAGAGTTGTCCACATTTTTCTGTGTGACCGAGTTATTGTGTGGTGTTATAGGATTGGAGTATTAAATCAATGATGTCATTATAGTTGTATTTTTTACTTTTAATATCTTTAGGGCATACATATATAACTCTTGTAATATTACCATAACCGTGTGTTTTTGGAATTTTTTTGGTGATATTTTTAGGATCTTTGATTTTATCATCAATAATTCTAAGATATATTCTTATACAGTTCTTTGTTTTTTGTATTGCAAATGCTGCAAAATTTAATGAAGTTTTATATATAATTTCAGAATTTGTAGTATAACGCTCAATTTCAGAACTTATATCAAGAATCCTATTATTTAACTCCTCGTATGTTTTTACTAACTCTTTTGATGAGCCATTTAAATGTTCTTCAATAGATTTTGGAGGTCTGGGCTGTCTTGAAATTTTTTGAATCGTTTGTTTTTCCTTACCTTTTTCTTTTATTAATTGTTCTGGTTCTTCTTCTCTGATAATAATCAATGTATTATTCTCATAATAACGATATTTCCACAATTCAGCACCAAGTGATAGAGCTAAACATTTATCATCAATAGTATAATCTTGAGCAAAGCATAAAATACGAGGATTTGGAAAATCTATTTCACCTATATTAATACCTAAATTTTTTCTCGCAAGTAATTCAAAAGAGTCAGGGTTTTGTTTTATCCAAGTCATATATCTATTTGCTTGGCTTAACTGTCCTTTCTCTTTAACTTTTTTATATTCAATTACAACTGGCCTATTGCTTTCATCTAATCCAAGGGTCTCAATTCGACCATGTTTATCTGTAATATGTTCATCTTTAATATAACGAATGCCAAATATTTCACGCAAATTTTCATCTATTAGGTAATGGAGTTCTTTTTCATCTTTAAATTCTTTCTGTTTGATTTTCTTTGCTTTTTTTCTTTCAATTACAAAAGCTGGCATTTTATTAAACCTCCATATTTTATTTTCAAAAGGCCACACATGTTTATAAAATTAACTAAGACAAAATGTGGACAATTTCACATAACGTTTCATATCCGAAGTTGGTTCGCATATACATCCCTCTGATCGAACTTCTCCATCTTCAATCATCTCCTCCTCCTTTTATCTGCGCTATCCAACGGGCTTTTTATCTTCGCTATTTTATATTTGTCAATAGAGTAACTAATAAAGCATCGCCTCGGTGGCTTAGCCTGGTTGAGCGATTGACTTGTAATCAATAGGGCGAGGGTTCAAATCCCTCCCGGGGCTTCTCTCTACCACTTATTTTACCGCGTTTATCACAGCTCCTTTATTATCAGCCTGTGTAAAGTACACTTCTCCCCATTCGGAAACGCCGTACATCGTGCCACCCGATTCCTTTATAGAGTCGCCATAGAGTATTTCTTCCTTTAAGACGCGCTCGATAGTTTCTCTTCTCTCGGGATCAAAGAGCGCGTAGACCGCAGGCCCCCATGAGCTTTGACCAACACCGATAGCGCCCATTTCCCGTAGTTTCTCGATGAGTGGTGCTGAATGAGGCTGGAAGACCCCGCCCTGAGCCTCTGAGAACATAGCGCCAACAACTTCTTGTAGTTTAGTAAGGTTCACACCAAATGCCCGGATGTTCTTTTCCACAACTGCAGGAGCCATCCCTAATAAAATCCTGTAACAAGCCTCATAAACCAGCTTCTCCTGCGGAGTCGGCAGCTTCTCGAAAACTTCCAGTTCCTGTGTTTCATCAAAGCTTCTACTCTCAGGAATAACTATGAGGAAGCTCCAATCCTCCGGTAAATCATAGTTAAACAGGAGCGGAGGAAAAGTCGTATTATCTCCCCAGCCGCCCTCAACGATAAATCCTCCTTGCTGGAATGCGTAGGTACCTGTAGCAGACTGTTTACCACGCCCTAACACTCGTGCCAACTCTACCGGTCGCACATCCAGACCGTATGCTTTCGTTATTCCTGTAGCGATGGATAGTGATAACTGGGTGGTCGAACCGAGACCCGCGTGGCGTGGAGGAACCGATCGGACATCAATTTTTGCACCGTTCAACTTGTAATGGTCAAGTATCCTCGTTACGAACGACCTGCACTCATCAGCAGAGAGACCACTCACCCGTAACTCGTCAGCAGGTTCAACTTCAACAACCGTTCTCGGCTCCGCAATACCAACACCCACAGAGGCGTATAAACGGTCTCCAATACCCGGTGTGGGGTTTAATATCCCCATGTGTATCCGTGCAGGTGCACTAACTTTAATCTTCGTCATTTTCCTCAACTCGCCCTACCTACAGACCCTAACTAAAACGGCTATCTTACCAAATTAACGCAGCACTAGGAGATCGGTTTCAAATCTCAATCTTCTCTGCCTCATCCACGGTGTAGTCCTCGTGCACGATCTTCGAGATCTTTCTGACAAGCAGCGTTGGGTTCTTCGCCTGGAAGATGTTTCGTCCGATGGAAACTCCACCGGCTCCAACCTGTATCGCATCGTAGATCATCTCGAATAACTCGTGCTCTGTGCCCATTTTCGGTCCTCCTGCTATCACCACGGGGATCTGGCATCCCTTTACCACTTCCCTGAAGGTATCGGGTGCGCCTGTATAGTTGGTCTTGATAACGTCAACGCCGAGCTCCGCTCCTACTCGTGCAGCATGCTTGACGTACTCAACATCGTGCTCTGATTTCACCTTCGGACCGCGTGGGTACATCATTGCCAGAAGAGGCATGCCCCACTCATCACACGTTCTCGCTACCCAGCCGAGATCCGTCAGCATCTCGGCTTCGTCCTCAGCTCCGACGTTGATGTGGATGCTCACTGCATCTGCTCCGATCTTGATCGCGTCCTCAACCGTAGTCACCAGAACCTTGTGGTTCGGGTCAGGCCCGAGGCTGGTGCTGGCTGATAAATGGATGATGAGACCTACATCTCTCCCGTATCCACGATGGCCGTGTAGAGGTAGACCCATATGGCCGAGAACTGCGTTTGCCCCCCCTTCAGCCACTTTGTCCACAGTTTCGCGTAGATCTATCAGCCCGGGAATTGGACCCACCGTTATCCCGTGATCCAAAGGCACGATGACCGTTCTGCGAGTCCTCCGATCGACGATTCGCTCCATCCTAATTGCCTTTCCAATTATGTTCATAGTTCAAGAATATGTAGAATTTAAGGGACTTAAAGCTGATGGTTGTTTTGTAGTGCAGGAATCCGAGGACTACGCAGATTATCCGAAGCGAAGCGGATCAACCTATAATTTTCTTTACTAATTGAGCCATCTATCTTAGAG
>JAENXH010000259.1 GCA_016649585.1 Methanosarcinales archaeon | reverse complement strand
AACAAGAGTAGCAACTGCGGCTCCGACTAATTCTGTGTTTCCGCTTCGATTTTGCGCTATTCCTCTCCTCCGCTTCAAATTTTTGTATTCGCTCCTCCAGTTTCAGTATTTACTTTATATCTTTCTTAATATAAATAAACATATCGCAATTACAAATATGGCTGCTGTAAGAAATGGCAATATTGACCCCAAAGTCAACCCCATCTGAGTGGCCTCAGTAGTCACGTTATATGCAGAATGTAGCGGCGCACTCAAATTTGTTTCGTTAATCTCTTCGTCCATGACGCTTACCACGCCCAAGCCAAAATACATAATAATGACTAAACATCCGAAAATCATTACTAATCCAAATGGATATTTTGCCATTCTTCTCAACCTCGCTTATACATAATCATCGAGAGTATATAAAGCTTTTGGTATTCGGGCGATTTCCAACGTTTCTGCTTCGTCCTTCTAGTACCAACATTTTCCATTGGTCAAAAACATAATCTTTCTATTCTGTTTTCTGTAGCAAAATCCCGAAAGCTTTATATATTCATAAACCTTAGTAATATATATTATGGTGTGGATAGCGGACTTGATTTTTGGTA
>JAENXH010000258.1 GCA_016649585.1 Methanosarcinales archaeon | reverse complement strand
GCGTACCGCTTACTTGGTTCTGACCATCGTCTCCCCATGATACTATAGACCCATCTGATTTAAGCGCTAGAGAATGATGTTGCCCTCCTGCAATTACTCTATGCCTTTCCCATACTTCCATATCTCACACCTCTATACTGCCTGAGTAGCTGTATTAGTTGCTATCCCGTCTACATTCCATTGAATCTCAAAATTACCAGAACTAGAGCTTTTCCCTTCTCCAAATTCCTGATATGAAAGTAATATACCAGTACTTATTTCACCTTCCTTATTAAACAGGTTGCTGCCCTTTAACCTTAATGGTCACATCAAGAGTATCTCCAGGTTGTAGCGTTCTGGTAGTACTTAGAGGTCTAAAAGCAACCAATGTTTCCCCATCTATACTATCAGCAGAATTCAAGAAACCGTCAACAGCACCATCCCAGGCAGATACTCCTGTATTTTTAAATTGTACTGTAGCAGTTTCAATTTGCATATTTCCTACATCTAAAGCAAGTATAGGAAAACCTGATGCTGTACCATCTCTTGTAACTGCTTTTCTGACATAGCCTGTTCCTGCAACTTCTACTCTGTCTCTTATACACATCTGACG
>JAENXH010000257.1 GCA_016649585.1 Methanosarcinales archaeon | reverse complement strand
ATATCGCCATCCGCTATCATATCGTTCAGAATACCGTTTAAGACCTCAATAGGCTCTTGGAATATAAAAAATAAAAGCGCACTCAGACATAGAGCAGTGAACATCATCAAAATGGCATATGCTATTCCGCTTTCATCTTTAATTATGCTTTTCATCTTTTCTGTGCCTTCTTCATATCCGCCATTATTTTGTTAATGTCAGTAGTCATCATCTGCCTCATAGTAGGGATAGGGTTCTTAACTATCCAAGCGTAAGGTTCGCGCTTGTATTTGCGTTTCTTCACTTTCTCCTTCTTCGGAGGTTTGTATAAAAACAAAGGAACTATTGGTGGTTGTGCCATTACAACTGCGGAAACAACTGGAACCTTATATTTAATCATTTGTGCATACTCCGTTATTTCAACCATTTTGGGAACTTGCACACTTGGTACTTTGGGAACTTGCACACTTGGTACTTTATATGCCGGTATTCCGACATATACTATTCTCTCTGCCGCTTCCTCTTTCATTGCCGCTAACGATTTCTGCGCTGCTACTAGCACCGCTGCGAATTTATACTGTTGCTCATAAATTTGGGGTTGTTTAGCTATTTCTTTCTG
>JAENXH010000256.1 GCA_016649585.1 Methanosarcinales archaeon | reverse complement strand
GTCCTAGATAAAAAAAAGTAGCGGGCTATGAGGGAATTTCGCACTTATCGCTTCCGATTGAGTGAATCGAACCCCCGACCTGCCGGTTAAGAGCCGGATGCGCTACCTGACTGCGCTAATAGCCCATATTACAATACCACAATTTAAAACGCACCTGGAGGGATTTGAACCCCCGAGCGCTTTCGCGCACTGGCTTACTTGATTGTATTAAATACTCAAGGCCAGCGTCTTACCACTAGGCTACAGGTGCTCTAGATTTACAGGTTTTCTACAAAGTGTGGTTTTTACAGCACATTGCAGAATAATCCGTATTTAAGAGATTTCCTATTTTTTCTTGATTTTAATTTTTTAAATTGTGATATAAGTATTAAAATAGATTATTTTTAATAAAATAAATTTTTTTTTATTTTTCTGGTGGATTTTATAATGTAGGTTGACAAATTAAAGAAAAATATAAATTTTATGGTTCATTGACCCATATTTGAGATGATGTAAAAATGAGTGGGGCAAAAAATTTTAGGTATTTAATACCAGATCGATTATTTAAAGAACTTACTCAGAAAGCTGCAGAGGCTTACCCAAATATCGAACACTACTGGAT
>JAENXH010000255.1 GCA_016649585.1 Methanosarcinales archaeon | reverse complement strand
ATACGTGGGTGAATCGGAGAGGGGTTTAAGAGAGATATTCAGGAAGGCGAGAGCGGCAACTCCTTGCATCTTATTCTTCGATGAGATTGATTCAATCGCACCGATAAGGGGGCATGGAAGTGATTCAGGCGTGACTGAGCGCGTGATTTCGCAGATGCTGACTGAGATGGACGGTATGGAAGAGTTAAAGGGCGTTGTCGTGCTTGCCGCTACTAACCGCATTGACATCGTGGATCCTGCACTGCTCCGCCCCGGGAGATTTGATATAATCCTCGAATTGCCGATGCCTGACGAGCGAGCACGATACGAGATCTTCAAGGTGCATACGAAGAAGAAGCCGCTTTCAAAGGATATACGTCTGGAGGAGCTGGCAAAGATGACGGAAGGTTTTAGCGGTGCTGAGATCGAGGCGGTGTGCAACAGAGCGGCGATGCTTGCGATAAGAGAGTTTGAAAGCGATAACAAGGATATATCTTCACTTAAGATAAAAGATAAGTATCTAAAACGTGCGATAGAAGAGATTAGGAAATAACCCCCTCGCCAGTCACCAATAAACAAGCTCTCTCACACCGATCCCCATGCCTCCCGCCAGATGTATGAGGTA
>JAENXH010000254.1 GCA_016649585.1 Methanosarcinales archaeon | reverse complement strand
CGGTTCTGAGCTTTGCTTTTGGCCTAAGCCTTAGCTAACCCTTCCCTTTAACCTTCCGGCACTGGGCAGGTGTCAGCCCCTATACATCGCCTTTCGGCTTTGCAGAGACCTGTGGTTTTGGTAACCAGTCACCAGAGCCTGTTCACTGCGACCTCCTAACGCTTCACCTGTTCTAGTTTCACATCAGGAGGCACCCCTTATCCCGAAGTTACGGGGCTAATTTGCCTAGTTCCTTAACGAAGGTTCTCCCGTTCGCCTTGGTATTCTCTACCCGTCTACCTGTGTCGGTTTGCGGTACGGTCACCCAAGCTTCATCGCTTAGAGGCTTTTCTCGGCAGCAAGGTTCAACCACTTCTGCCTCAGGGGCTCGCACTCGTGCCTCGGCTCAGCCCGCGGTTTTTCCTACGGACCTCTACGCCTACACACTTACACCCACTCTACCATTCGTGGGCTGGCTTACCTCGCTGCGTCCCCCCTTCGCTCACCTTGGATGGTTCCGGAATGTTGACCGGATGTCCATCGCCTACGCCTTTCGGCCTCGGCTAAGGACCGACTAACCCGACGCGGATTGACCTGCCGTCGGAAACCTTAGACTTTCGGCGAACACGGT
>JAENXH010000253.1 GCA_016649585.1 Methanosarcinales archaeon | reverse complement strand
GTCAAGAATATCCCGGATGGAATAAAAGGAAAATACCCTGAGATACCATGGAAGGAGATCGCAGGTATGCGAGATATACTCATTCATGAATATCTTGGAATTGATCTGGAGTGACATGGGAAGTTGTTACCAGAGATATTCCTGACTTAAAGACGAAACTGTTAAGAATGAGGAAGGAGTTAGTTAGAATGAAAGAAGGTGTAAGCGAGGTTTGACACGCTGCGGATTTGCTTTCTCACATCGTAAACAACCTGTAAATTCTCGTTATTTTATCCGGCAGTTTCATCACGTCATCTATCACTACCCATCTGCTGCTGGCATACATTCGTGGCAGATACTCCGCCGCTTCTCGATCAACCGTTATACAGAACGACTTGATGCCATATCTTTGAGATTCCCTTAATGCCATCCTCGTATCTTCAATCGCGTACTCGCCATGATACTCCTGGTCTAATGGCTTACCATCACTCAGGAGAATAAGCAGTTTTGTCTTCTCCCCTCTTATTCGTAATTTCGTTGTCGTATGTCTTATTGCAGGCGCAATTCGCGTCGATTGCTCATTCGTCAGCACAGAAATTCTGCTCTGCACTCGTTGATCGTACGAAACCTCAAAG
>JAENXH010000252.1 GCA_016649585.1 Methanosarcinales archaeon | reverse complement strand
CTCACGCCCTCCTCATCTTCCGTCACCCGCAGCACGTATTCCATATAATCCCGCACGTCCTCTATGTGCGTAATAAGAAATATCTGCCGGAACTTCTTTGAAAGCGCATTCAATGCCAGAATAATATTCCGTTTCCGAAACGCGTCCTGTGAGCCAAAGACCTCATCTAAAATGATAAAATTCGTTTGAATCGCACTTCGTTCGGTAACCACAGCGGAAATCGCAAGCCGGAGACATAGATTTGCTAAATCTTCCTCACCGCCTGAGAACCGGTTTAGCTCATACGGTGTCCCTTCGTCATAAATGAACACATCGTAGTTCTCATCCAGTTCCATCGCGCTGTATTTACCATCCGTCAACCTCCTGAGCATCTCTGATGCGTAATCAGAGAGCATCGGGCGAATCCTGCCGACCATATACACCTTAAAATCGTTCATGAGCTTTTCCAGCACACTCAGATACAGTATCTCTGTCTCTTCTTTCTCTTTCTCCTCCAGTAACCGCTTCTGCTCCTCTATATCCTCCATTACTCGCTCTATCTCCCTGCACACGTTCTCGAACTCGTTTCGCTTTGCCAGAAGCTTTAACCTGATTCGGTCAATTCCTCCTTCTTACGGTCGTAGTTCGC
>JAENXH010000251.1:332-629 GCA_016649585.1 Methanosarcinales archaeon | reverse complement strand
GACGCTTGTAGTACACAGGAAAGCGAAGGTTGCGGAAGATGTCCATTGTTTAAATAGTGACGCAATACAAAAATAGGTAACATGATTAAAGTGTGCAACGAGAGGAGACAATCAATGTTTTTTAAAAAGAAAATAAAAGAAGAATTAACTGGACACCAATTATCAATAGCAAGGGTGTACCTAGAAAAGGCTATAAGTGTACTTGAGGTCGATTTAAGTGCTTATCCATCAAGTGATACTAACTTTGGTAATTGGACAATTATACACGATATTGATTGCTTAAAAGCAACAATTAAA
>JAENXH010000251.1:0-324 GCA_016649585.1 Methanosarcinales archaeon | reverse complement strand
TGCTATGAAGCATATGGTAAAGATTTAGACGCTTGTAGTACACAGGAAAGCGAAGGTTGTGGAAGATGTCCATTGTTTAAATAGTGACGCAATACAAAAATAGGTAACATGATTAAAGTGTGCAACGAGAGGAGACAATCAATGTTTTTTAAAAAGAAAATAAAAGAAGAATTAACTGGACACCAATTATCAATAGCAAGGGTGTACCTAGAAAAGGCTATAAGTGTACTTGAGGTCGATTTAAGTGCTTATCCATCAAGTGATACTAACTTTGGTAATTGGACAATTATACACGATATTGATTGCTTAAAAGCAACAATTAAA
>JAENXH010000250.1 GCA_016649585.1 Methanosarcinales archaeon | reverse complement strand
ATAAGTAGAGTAGATAAATAACTTCTCTCTCCCGGCGTCTTCTTTCAGGATCAAAACTTCGCACAACCCTTTTAGAACTTGATTAGCTAGCTAAGCTAGCTAAGCTATCTGCCAAGTTTCAAGATCCCGGATGCAAGATAAGATACAAAACAGGACTATGAATGATAAATAACTGATAGTCTTGTATCTAAAATGCATCTTGTATCCTGTATCATACATAGAAAGGAAGAAAGTGTTACAGCCGGGAGCTTTTTACTCATACGCTTACCGGCACCACTAATTCCACTTTGAACGTATCTATCAGGCTGGCAACTTCCGCTTGACCGGATGTCAACGTCCCCAGTTCCGCTCGGCTTTCAAGGTGGATCCTAATAATATCCTGAATGTTCTCCAAAGCGTCTAAGTAGGTCTCTCCTTCTGCATGACATCCTTGCAAGGCTGGACAAGTAGCAAAATATCCGCCTTCCTCACAGGGTTCAATTATTACCTGGACTTTGTAGTTTTTCATTTTTTTAATTATCACTTAGCAGCCGGAGAATATTAATAAATTTGCTTTTAAGATGTAGAGTAGAATGTATAAGTATGTCTCTAACAAAGAGTCTACCAAAGGTTTTGGTGCCGAAGTATTACAAGAGTA
>JAENXH010000024.1 GCA_016649585.1 Methanosarcinales archaeon | reverse complement strand
CATTTAGTCCGTTTCGCGCCGAGGGGCACTTCGCTGTCGGCAGAAGATAGAACCCAGCATCGTTAAAATCCTTTATGGAGTTGAGTTCATAGCCCACATCGTGTAAGATCCCAAATACCCGATTTCGCAATCGATCATTTGAATTCTCGTTATAGAAGTAGAACTGAGTATTGAGCGGCGGGGCTTCGGAAACGAAAAGAAGCTTCACGTTTTTCGGCTCTAACGTTGGAGCCCTCGCATCCGGGCATCTAACTCCAGAAAGGCCTTCCGCTCTGCATTTCGTACATCGCTTTATTCCCTCTTGTAGTTCTTTCCAGTTCATTTCAAGCATTGATTGTTTGCTCGTATTCTACTCTATGCTTTTTTCCTTAAACCTTTTTATAAGGGGCCAAGCCCCCCTTACCAACCCTCCCAGCAAAAATTCGTTTCTTTAACGTGCCATACCAAAGAACCATTTACGCAAACGCTCTTTTGATTTTTCTTTTAGTACAGGTTTTCTTTTTCTAAAAAGAAAAAGTGTGATGGAAATCGTAATACTGAGATTGGGGCACCGTTTGGAGCGGGATAAACGGGTAACAACGCATGTCGGATTAGTCGGACGTGCATTAGGCGCAAGAGGCATGCTTCTCACCTCCGAGGATAAGGGTGTAGAACGGAGTATAAATAGAGTTACGAAACAGTGGGGTGGTGATTTCTTCGTTCAAACTGGTGTCTCGTGGAGCGAAGCGATAAGGAACTGGAAGCAAGAAGGCGGAAAAGTGTGTCACCTGACGATGTACGGTGAGAACATCCTTGACGTGATTGATGAGGTACGAGAAGAAGCGAAAAAGAAAAATGCACGTATAATGATTGTAGTAGGTGCTGAAAAAGTGCCTTATGAGGTTTACGACGCTGCAGACTGGAACATTGCGGTAGGCAATCAACCACATTCGGAGATAGCCGCTTTAGCTTTGTTTCTTGATTATTTACAACACGGTAAAGAACTAAAAACCAGATTTGAGCATGCAGAGTTAGAAATAGTGCCAACGAGGAAAGGTAAAGAGGTAAAAAAGAACGTCAATTAGAAATTATGAAGATACAAGAAGTCAGAGAACAGAGGTTAGAATTATGTTTTCTGTCTTCGATTTCTGATTTCTGGTCTGGTCTTATGTTGATCTTGTGAAATCTCGTGGTTTTTTATTTGCTTTCTGCATTTTGCATTGAGCGGTACTGCTAACCCACTTCCATACCCCCGCCCTCTTCACTTTGCTTCCTCGAAGCAGGCAATCGCTTCAACTCGTCTGGCACTTTCACTCGCAGTATGTTGGTAGAACGAACGTGATAGACTGGGTCTCCACTCATTGGGTCATAATTTTCAGTACGAATAATGCTACTGACCACCGTCTTAAACTTCAATACCGTGCCATCCTCCAGCTTATATTCATTCCAATCCTCTTGCATCGTCTCAAAGTCTACATTCGTCGCTTCTACTTCACTCCCGTTTGGCAAACGCACTTTCATTTTCTTCTCCTTTCTATACTTTGAATTACTTTTACTACTCTATTCTATTCTACTTATCTTAAATCTCAAGAATAAGTAGGTTACATCACTCTTTTTCAAGTACGGTTATGTAGCGGTTTAAACTTTTATGCACCCTATACGTATGCCTTTCGAGGAGCTGGAAACCGTGCTTAGGGTAAATATACAGAAAAGAAGGTGAATTCGAGACAATTACAGCTTTTCTTCCCGTTTTAAGTACACGGTATATTTCATCCAAAGCATCCAGGTACAGCCGTTCCAGAAATACGGAGCGGGATTTGGAAGAGCCCAACCCGGATACAAATGATGACCTGCCATAAGGCATATCCGTTGCAATGGCATCAACGCTATTATCCTTCAATGGTATCTTAGTGGCATCGCTTAAGATTAAATCTCCAGTCAGTCCAAAAAAATTCAGGTTCTCCTTTGCTCCTTTCACCATCTTATCCTGCACGTCTGCACCGATTATCCTTGCTCCTATCATACCTGCTTCTATCAATATCCCTCCAGTGCCACAGAACGGATCGAGAAAAAGCTCTTTATCCTTTACGCCGCTGAGATTGACCAGAGCACGAGCGATTTTCGGTATTATAACGCCGGGCGAGAAAAAAGGTCGTAAATGTGGTTTCTTTTCCTCAAATTGCTTCTTATCCACCGAATGTAAAAGCGCACAGAAAAGACATGCCTGTGCTGTTAACAGGAGAACAAACGTTTTAGTTGGATTCTCAAGGTTCACAGTATACCCCTTTCTTTTTATGCACTCACCCACCATCGTTGGTAACTCTTGCCTTTTTGAATACAAGCTGCTTTTATGCGTAACCCTGACACGCACTGCAAACGTATGCCCCTTCTTCATAACCGCGTCTAAATCCGCGTTTTCAACGATTTTAAAGATCTCCTTCTCATCCAGCTCGCTCATGCCTTTCACTTCGTAGATATAGTGCGTCATTCCCAATCGCTTTGCTAAGACGTCGAGAAGTTCACTTTCGGGTGGGAGTTGTGCATCAATCACTAATACTCTACCTAAAGTCATCCGTTCCTCGTACGCAACACGCAATGCATCTAAACACGCGAAAACCTCTGCCTTTGGCAGTGTTTCGTGCTCACCCGAGAGTTCAAAAGCAAGTTCCATTTTAAACCTTTTAAAAACAAATAAGCGTTTATGTTACATACATCAATTATTGAAATTAAAGAAGAACACTCAAGAGCAAAGATTAAGAGGGGTAAGAAACGGGAAATGAGGATATAATAAGATGAGAGGGGTTAAAAATGAAACGACAGATAGTAATTGAGGATCTTAGGCATGGAACAGAGCTTTTGAAGAGAGGTTTCGCTTCCTTGCAAAAGGGAGGTGTAATAATGGACGTAACGAGTGCGGAGCAAGCGATAGTGGCGGAGGACGCAGGTGCTATTGCTGTCATGGCATTGCACGCAGTTCCTGCTGATATACGGAAGGCGGGAGGTGTGGCACGAATGGCGGACCCTGCGGTTATCTCAGAAATCATTGATACGGTTACGATACCAGTGATGGCAAAATGTCGTATAGGGCATTTTGTAGAAGCGAAAATACTGGAAGCGCTGGGTGTAGACATGGTAGATGAATCAGAAGTTCTAACTCCGGTGGACACGCATCACGTGGATAAAAGAGGATTTACCGTGCCTTTCGTCTGCGGTGCACGGGAGTTAGGAGAGGCATTGCGGAGAATAGAGGAAGGAGCGGCAATGGTAAGGACGAAAGGGGAAGCAGGAACTGGAGACGTGAAGGAAGCGGTTCGACATATGAAATTGATTATGGGTGATATACGATCGCTCAAGGGTAAGAACGAAGAGGAGCTGAAAGACGTTGCAAAAGAGTTGAAAGTATCTCTTGAGTTGGTGCAGGAGACGGCGGAAATGCAGCGATTGCCAGTAGTGAATTTCGCAGCCGGCGGGGTAGCAACACCTGCGGATGCCGCCCTTATGATGCAGCTTGGAGCAGACGGTGTTTTTGTAGGTTCCGGGGTATTCAAATCAGAAACTCCTTCCAAGATGGCCGTTGCAATTGTGGAAGCGGTGAACAATTATGACGATGCAAAGAAACTGGCAATGCTTTCTAAAGGGTTAGGACTACCGATGAAAGGAATTGAAGTGAGTGCTCTGGCGGAAGAGGAGTTGTTACAGGTGCGGGGATGGTGAACTCGGGGCTTAACTTAGCTTAAATACCGCACAAATTTTATTATCGCTAAAGGAAGGAGATTGAGAGAGCCCGGTTAGTTACTTAGCCCTCGCTTCTTCTCACTGTTATTGGTACAACCCCTTTTTCGAATTCTTCGATAGCTATGTCTATCGGGTCTATTTCGTCTGTCTCGATGAGCACAGGAGCACCCATGGCTATCTGTAGTGCTCGTGCACCTATAATGCGTGCTTTTTCGTATTTCGTATATTCCGTTCTTCCTTCTGTCAAGAATATCAACCTTTCCTTTTTATTTACGTATTGTGTGGTGAGAGAATGGGGTTGCTGAGATTTGAACTCAGGTCTCGGCGTCCCGAACGCCGAAGGATAGACCAAGCTACCCTACAACCCCTTCATCTTTATTTACCATTCACTCCTTTATTCATAGGGCGCTATCTCATCTATCAGCTCTGCATGCGCTAAAAGCATCCTCCGACAGCAATATCGCTTTATCTCCAGCTCGTCCAGCACCTTCCCCGGATTCTCACGCTTTATTCGCTCCTTATACTCATCCCAGACGTCAGATATGACTTTCCCGCACGTATAACATCTAACAGGGATCATTCGACTTCACCGATAAGACTTTTGCCTCTTCGCTCGTGCGCCTTTTGCACCAAACTTCTTTGTCTCCTTCTTCCGCATGTCACTAACCAGCAAGCTCCTATCGTATTCCAGATATTTCTCTTTCAGCTCATCATTCGCAGTCCATTCCACTAATCCACGCGCGATAGCAGTACGAGCTGCCTCTGCCTGTCCTATAAAGCCGCCACCATTCACCGTTACCTCCACATCAATGCTCTCGGTATCAATATCCGGGAACTGGGAAGCGACAAACAAAGGTTCTGCTAACTTTGCCTGTACTACTTCAGGCTCTATTATTTCCAACGGTTTCTTGTTTATTCGTACAACGCCTTTGCCCTCTTTTATCGTTACTCGTGCGACCGCGGTCTTCCGCTTTCCCACCTCATTCACGACTTTCTTTACCTTTGTTTTTGTACCCATCCTAACTTTTCACTCACCTTCCCTACCGTTACGTATTTACGAGACAATCGTTCCGCAGAGGCGCTTTCCACTTTACCCCGCTCTGCCGACTCATATTCATCAGGTATGCTGAGATAAACCTTCAATCGCGAAAACGCATCTCTTCCTTTTGCCTGCTTATAAGGCAGCATGCCCCGTATTGTTCTCTTCACAATTCTATCAGGCATTTTAGGGAAGAAAGGTCCTTGCTCTTTCGACCCTCTATCCTTCTTTGCTTTGTAATCCTTGAATGTTCTTTCTTTAGAACCACTTATAACCACGCGTTCAGCATTAACGATCACGATCTCCGTATCCTTTTCAGTCAGCAACTTCTTCGCTACTGCACTTGCCAATCGTCCCAGGATGAGACCTTCCCCATCTATTATTTCTACTCCCATTGCCCTTTTTCAATAACCCTTTGCTTCTAAAAAGATTTATTAAACGATTATCTTTACACCTGACCCTTTTGGGTTGGTTTCCATCAATTCCTCAATGCTCACGCACTTCCCGGACGAGCTAATCTTCTCATACGCTTTCTTGCTGAAGCCCAACGCTGCAATGGTGACTGGCTTCTCGATCGCACCCGCACTCAGCACCTTACCCGGCACCACGATCGTATCATTTGCCGCGGAATATCGGTTTATCTTGCTCAGATTCACCTCAGCGTAATGCCTTCGCGGCTTCTCTAATCGCTTCGCTATATCCCGCCATAGAGGCGCGCTGCGCTCCCTCGAAATCCGCTTTAAATCTTCTATTAACCGTTCAATCGTCGGATCTGTCTTCTTTCTTCTTCTCATCTTTTCGCTTTCGCCTTCACCTTCTGCCTTTCAAAATTTGGAGATAACTCTTATAGATGATTGACCAATAAAATCCTTCTTCGCGGCACTATGGGTGGACCACGCCGTATGGAGAAGTTACTCCGCAGGATGTATATCGGAATGCCAAAAGCTTTTGCGATACAGGGAATGAATCAGTTAGGTATGTCTGCTTGAGTTACAGGCTCCGTTTTAAGTGTGGCGTATGTGACGTTATATCTCTCGATGAAGTGAAGGAGGAAAGAGCAAAATGCCAATCGTAGAAGTGGATAAGGAATACAATATAGACTATTAAACGCAGAAGTAGCGTATTTACCTTTGCAACAACCGGTTCAACGCATTGATATACGCCTCTACCGAAGCCATCACAATGTCGTCCCGTGCACCCCGTGCCGTCACCACTCTATCACCTTTCTTTACACCCACGATTACCTCTGCAAGTGCATTCGAGCCGCCGGTGATCGCCTCTATCCTGAAATCCTTGAGTTCTATGTCACCGCCGATTTCATCGCCTATTATCTCCTGAACCGCTTTTAGCGCGGCATCTACAGGACCCACACCCATCTGCGCACTTGTGCATTCCTTTCCTCGCACGACCGCTTTCAGCGATGCTGTGGGTATCAAATTATTCCCGGTCATCACCGAGAGCTCTTTGAGCGTTACTACGCGCTCGTGCCGTGCAACTTCGCCCGTTACCACTTCTGCGATGGTAAACAGGTCATCATCAGTGACCTTTTTACCACTTACACTAAGTGCCTTTACCCGTTCGAGTATCTCATCAAGTTGCTCTTTCGGTGGGGACATCCCGATTTCCGATAGTTTCTTCTCGATCGAATGTCTCCCGGTATGCTTTCCAAGCACGATCCGTCTTCTATGCCCCACCATCTCCGGTGTCATTATCCCGGGCTCGAACGTATCGCTCTTCTCTATTACTCCATGTGCATGTATTCCGGATTCATGTGAGAACGCATTCTCACCAACAATAGGCTTGGTTATGGGGATTTGCACACCAGAGAACCGCTCAATCAGCTTTGCCGTCTCGAACAGATATTCTGTCTTTATATTCGTTTTTAGCTTATATATCGCGTTCAAGCTCATTACGGTCTCAACGAGGTCTGCATTTCCTGCTCGTTCACCAAGACCATTCACGGCTACCTGAACTTCCGAAGCACCTGCTTTCACTGCCGCCAAACTGTTCGCTACTGCAAGACCGAAGTCATTATGACAATGTATGCTAATCGGAACGTTTACGGCATGATATATCTCATCTACAAGCGTGAATATGGAAAACGGTTCACTCACGCCCACGGTGTCAGGAACATTTAAAATGTCTGCACCTGCCTCTTCCGCAGTTTTGAATAAGTCAACCAGAAAGTCCTGCCGTGTACGTGTCGCATCCATCGCGGAGAACATACACAAAAACCCATGATCCTTGACGTACTTTGTCATCGCATAGGTCTGCTCTTTTACCGACTCTTCGCTCATCTTCGTCGTGTGGTCACGCTGAATCTTGGAGGAAGGCACAAAGATATGAATCAGATCGACATCGCAATCAATGCAAGCGTCTATATCCTGCGTTAAGACTCGCGCAAGTCCGCATATCTTTGCTGATAGTCCTTCATCACAGATAAGCTTCACCATTTCCATCTCATCTCTCGACGAGATCGGATAGCCTGCTTCTATGATGTCCACACCCAGCTTGTCCAACTGCCTTGCAATCGTTCGCTTCTGCTCGTTAGTAAACGAAATGCCTGGGGTTTGCTCTCCATCTCTCAACGTGGTATCAAAGACTTCTACTATCTCATTACCTGCATTATTACCGTGAATGTCCACTCCTTTCATCTTGTTATGCATCCTCCTTCACGTTTGAAGACAGAAATAAAAACTTAGATTATTAATTAAAGTAAATCCACACCTTATATTTTTATATAGGGTATAGTGGGGGTGAGTTAGAGAATATGGAAAAGAGAAGTGGGATAGTAGGTTTTACGGGGACATTTAGAGAGAGCGTAGGCGATCTAAAAGAAGGTTCCAAGGTGGTGTTTACGGGTTCCGTAGCAGTGTGCACGCCATTTATCGAATTGCTCGCTTACACGGTTAGGGATAAAGGGTTTGATATGTTATATGTGCCGACCGCAAATGCGACAGAGGCAAGGAAGATAACGGAGATAGCGAATATTGGATATAGCGTTGTAGATGAAAAAGGCGATCCGAAAAACCCTGATGTGGTCGTAGTGCTTGGTGGACTAGCGATGCCGAAATTTGGATGCGCACCCGAGGATGTCATCCAGATGATCGAAGCTTTGTCAGGAGAGAAGAAACCTAAGATCATCGGCGTTAGTTTCATGAACATTTTTGAGCGTGCAGGTTGGGATAAGAAGCTAAATTTCGATACGCTGATGGATACCACCATGGAGGTCACTGTTAGATAGATGATATAAATAATGCGCCGACCGGGATTTGGACCCGGGTTATAGGCTTGGCAAGCCTATGTGATACCAGGCTACACTACCGGCGCATTTTTTCTTTTTCTATTCTGTTTCATTCTACGCTATTCTATTATAAACTCTTCCCCATTATTCGGCGCTATTGCTTCGCACCCGTATTTATCCCTTGTCCACGCTGCGAATTCTTCCGTGTGGTCACCATGAACCATAAATACAACTTCCGTGCCATTTCCGCAAAATCGTGATACTATCTTCTTCAATTCGGAATCACCGGCGTGAGCAGAGAAGTCGTAGTACTCAACACCTGCATTCACCTTCACTACCGCCCCATCGACTTCCACACAGCCTTCCTCTACCAACATTCGCCCGTTTGTGCCCTCTATTTGATATCCCGTGAGCAGCACTTTGCTCTTTGGGTCTTCGTGTATCTTCTTCAGGTAATACAGCACAGGTCCACCGTTAAGCATTCCTGCGGTAGTGACAATTACGGAAGGTTCAGAAATGGCTTTCTTACGCCTCTTCGAGTTTACAAACTGCGCATCACCAAAAGCATTATTCAGCGCCTCCGCATCTTTTAAGGACGAAGGATGATTCTTAAAGATACTGAAAACGCTCAGGCCCATACCATCCACATAAGGCGTAAGTCCATACGAATGCAGGATCATCACTACCTCCTGTGTCCTACCCACGGCAAAGCACGGCACAATGGCATTACCCCCGGAATTTAAAGTTTCTTTGATAGAGTCTATAAACTCACGCTCCAGTTCCACCCTATCCCTATGATCCCTGCCATAATAGGTGCTTTCTATAAACAAAATGTCAGATGCCGGGAAATCAGCGGGAGATGCGCTTTCCATTAAACGAGTCGGACCCGTTTTTATGTCCCCCGTGTAAAGCAGGCTCATATCCTCACTCTCTTTTCTTAGATGCACCAATGAACTACCAGGTATGTGTCCTGCATTATGCAATTCAAGCTCATAATCTGAACCGTTTAAGGTGCGTCGCTCGCCATAAGCTATTGTATGAGTATACTCATCCAATTTCATGATGTCTTCTTCCCCGAAAAAGACAAATCCCTGATCTCTTCCTACTTTTATCGTATCTCTTCCCAAAAGCCTGGTTAAATCCCTTGTCACAGGAGTCATATACACCTCAGGCGGCTTAGCTTGGCTCATTAAACTCGGAACCATGCCAGAATGGTCGAGATGCGCATGTGATACAATCACGGAGTCTGGAGAAATACTCTCACTACGTAAAGGTATTTCGGGAGGGTTTGACGGCCTCATACCATAATCAATGATTATCTTATCATCCACCAATACTGCAGAACGTCCTACCTCGTTACAACCACCGAGAAATTTTATTTTCATTTCTATTCAAAAAGTTATGACTGTTCTTCTCCACCTTATGCTGGGGGGAGATTTCTTTCAGTCTTAGTTATCTCCACCCTCCGCACGGGATATATCTTCTTCGTAACCTTATATATGTCCGATGACAGTTTCCCAAGTATTATTTCCTGCAGATAATTATTGAACTCCAAACTACCCGCTCTACTTCTGATTACCTCTTCCATTAACTTTCGTATCTGCCTCATCTGCGCTTCACTTGCTTTTTTTAGTGTGAAACAGGACGATTTTACACGTAGAGTCTCTCCATCCTTTGTCACGACCTCGATATTCGAGTCCACCTTCGAACTCCTCTTCCGCGCTAAACTTCGGAGATAATCGCCATCCACCTTATGCCCTATGAATCGTGTATAAGCGTTAGTGTGGTCAACTTCATGTATTTCAAGCAATAATTTCAAATTTGAATTCTTTATCAGCCTGCCGGTGAGTTCATCTACCGTCATCTCTACCCTTCTCCCCATCAACTTGGATGGATCGTCTGTTACCGTATCCCCGGCTTTTACATCACCAAACATCTTCGGTGCTAATACTGCGTACCATCCTTTCGCTTTCCACTTATCTTTCACTCTTTTCTTCGCCAGTTCTGCTCACGCTCCTTCTTTTTCTTTCGTTTCGTATAAAGAAAATACTAACATAAAAGCCTTACTCATCTACTCTGCTGCTAAGGTAATTCAAAACGGCTTCAAATAGCTTTTTCCCGTCACCGTATGCATCTCCTTTTGTTTTTTCTTTCTCTCTCTCCGTTATCCCGCTTTTAGCTCTTCTTGACCATTCAGAGTCCATGAAAGCATAGAACGCTCTTTCTGGATGCGGCATTAACCCTAATATCGTCCCTTCCGGGTTACATATCCCTGCAATATTATAGAGGGATCCATTTGGATTCCACGGATATGATGCATAATTCCCCTCTGGATCAACATAGCGAAAGACTATCTGGTCGTTTTCCTCCAGACGTTGTAAGTACTCCTCCCTCTTTTTCTCGTCAATGAAGAACTTCCCCTCTGCATGCGCGCATGGCATCTTCAGGATGCAACCTTTTTCTATTCCCCGTGTGAAGACACAGTTCCCATTGTTTTCGTGCTTTATAAGTGTTGGACGGCATTCAAAGCGAGCGGAATCGTTCGTTGTCAGGGCAGCCTGCTGCAGCCCAATTTCGTCATGAGCACAAAATCCGGGAAGCAAACCCATCTCAACTAACACCTGGAAGCCATTGCAGATTCCCAATATGGGCTTCCCGTTTTTCATAAAAGCCGCGATTTCTTCTCCTATCGCCCCGTTTATTCGCGCAGCCAGTATCGCACCTGCTCGTATATAATCGCCGGAAGAAAAGCCACCGGGTATCACTAACGCGTCGTAATCCTTTAAGTATCTTCGTTCACGCTCTTTCACTGCTCCGACCAATTGCTTCAGGTGCACAATCTCCGCCGATGCACCCAGTCGCGTAAAAGAGAGAAACGTTTCGTATTCACAATTCGTACCTTCTATCCGTAATATGCATATTTTTATATTTGAATTCATATAACCATTAACACCCCGATTATCGTCTTACTATCCATTATCTCGCCCGTTTTTATCTTTGCCTGTACCTCCTTCAACTCCATATATTGTATCGGCAGTTCGGCTTCAGCATCAGAAACTTGCTTCAGACCACTCGCTTTGAAGATGTGAATTATCTCGCTACTATAACCCGGGGAGGGGTAATATGCGGTCAGGGTATCCCATTTTGAAGCTTGAAAACCAGTCTCCTCGATTAGTTCCCGCTTGGCGCATTCCTCTGGCGATTCGCCTTCTTCAAGGGTGCCTGCGGGTATCTCTAACGTTTTACGTCCAACTGCTGCTCTGTATTGCTCCACTAACAAGAGCTTTTCGTTCTTGATCAATGGAACAATAGCTGCTGCACCGGGATGAACGAGGACTTCTCGCATTTTTGTCTTTCCATCAGATAATGAAACGGTATCGAGCCGTAGCTGAACAACTTTTCCTTTGTACAGTTGCTTACTCTCGATTGTTAGCTCTTCAGTCATAGGAAGTTATTGAGGTGGAAAGTACTTAAATTGATGCTTCACATTTTATAATTACAGCCCCAGCCAGTCCACGCCGTGTTAAAACACTGCGCATCCACATCTGCCGTAGCTACTACCAATAGATAGATTCTTTTTCATGTTTTAAATATACTATTATTGCCGCTATAAGTGGTATCGGAGATGATAAAACACGTAAAAGGAATCTCACGATATTCATCATGGATATTGCATCATTTGCGGAATCTGCCCAATTGCCAGTTGTAGGCAACATTGGTGTTACTGTGTCTGAAAACTCTTCTATGATTAGGTCCAAGTAATGGTAAATATTTAGCGGAACACCAGACAAATATTCAATCAACATTATAAATATACTAACCAATATGTATGTCCCTATTGCATTGGCTTTTGCTGACATGCGATATTGTTTTATATTATTTGGCTGTGGAGATTATACGCCCCAACCTCTCCACCCAGAATAAATTCTGGGGCATTCGATTGGCGTTAGGATATTTTTACATGGATCTGATCGCTATTGCACATAACCATATAATAAAGTTTACAATAGTTATAATTGAAGCTAAGCTCCCAAGAATCTCTCTTAATTGCTTCGGTTTTACTGTTTTGTCCTCAGTTGGTGCTCGGAAATCTATAAAACATGCTATGAGAATTGTTATTATTGGGGCACCTACTATTATGGCTGAGGCATTTACAAGAAGTTGGATCCAGAATAATGTACCAATTATAGCGAGACTTAAATCTGTAAATAGTATCATGACTCCTATTCTCAATGCTTCAATTTTGTTTTTGTTGTCAGGTAGATTAGAAACACTTTCTAAAATAGCTCCGTAACCTATGCTGCCTATAAATGAGAAAATCATAGAAACTGTAAAAATTATAATGAATAAAAAAGGCTCGTTTGGAGTTATTCCAGACATACTTCCCAGCCAATATGAAATATCCAACCCCAAAATTAAAATAAAAAGCACTAAGCTAAATGCAATTAATTTATCGCTTATTTTTTGACTTTCTGATAGTTTTTTCAGATTATCTAGTGCGATAGTCGCGATATGCATAGGACTTCCTTCTACATACAGTTTTCTCTTTTCTGGCACTCTTCCCTGTCCTCCATCTTAAGGCATCAATACTTAGATCTTCCAAAGAATACGATAGTTCCTGCCCTTCTTTCATGAGTGAACTCAATATAGCCTGCAAATATGGCTATACCAATAAAGAAACTTGCAAATAACACTGATATCGATAGGAATGATATAGCGGGAATGAATTTAACACCCTGAAGGTGTAGTTGTGCAGTAGACACCATGGATGATATAAATATGAGTATTGCAAAGCCAAAACCACCAACAACCATTATTCCTGTGACTATCCTCCTCAGCCAGATGCCAAAATCGGTGTTTGGAATTCTGCGATCTATCCACATTGTTAAAGGGTAAGCGTTATAGACGCCAAGAACGAATGATATCAGGATAAAAATTGCACCAATGTCTGTAATCAGCTTGGTGTACGTGCCTTCAAGTACCGGCATGATGAAAAGCAATATCAAAAACCATACAATACCTAAGATGATTCCTTCATTCTTAGCGTATTTTATCCTTTCCCAGATGCTTCTTTTTGGCTTCATTTTGCGTGGCGGTCTGTAGTTAGGATTATA
>JAENXH010000249.1 GCA_016649585.1 Methanosarcinales archaeon | reverse complement strand
AGTAATCGCGTATCAACATTGCGCGGTGAATATGTCCCTGCTCCTTGCACACACCGCCCGTCAAACCATGCGAGTGAGGTCTGGGTGAGGGCGTGATCTCTATCACGTTCGAACCTGGGCTTCGCAAGTGGGGTTAAGTCGTAACAAGGTAGCCGTAGGGGAATCTGCGGCTGGATCACCTCCTAACGCAACGCCCAGACATTTGATCTGGACGCACTGCCGGTCAGAAGCCGAAAAACTGCCAGTACAAGAAAAATAAGATGATTCGAAGACCACGGGTCCAACTGATGTAAAAGGTAGGTCGTCACCGTTGAAACATATGTTGGCGGACTTCATATATTCATCAAAAAAGGGCTCGTAGATCAGTTGGAAGATCGCTGCCTTTGCAACCGAGGGTGCGTAAGTACCCGAAGCAAAATAGGCAGAGGCTCTGGGTTCGAGTCCCAGCGGGTCCATCCTACTCTAGCCAGTAGCGGGCTGGCACACGTATGAAACCCTTCGGGTTTAATACGTGGACTGTCCGTAATTTGGTAAGAGTAGAAATCAATAATATTCATAAACCAATGCACTTAGGGTTGTAATGACCTTAAGGAAGGGTTGACGAGCGGATCATAAGACCTATGATCAAGCTGAATGAAACCGTGTATAA
>JAENXH010000248.1 GCA_016649585.1 Methanosarcinales archaeon | reverse complement strand
GGATGTTGGAGAATGTGGGTAAGACTGTGCTATACAAACTCCTCTATTTTTCGGATTTCGATTTTTATGAATTATTTGAAGAAAAAATGACGGGGGAGACATATCTTAAATTTGATTACGGTCCTGCCCCATATCACTTTGCAAATGCGATTGGCGAACTTCAAGACGAAGGTAAAGTTGATGTATATGATGAAGATAGAGGGAGGTATCTTCAAACTAGATATATATCGCTAAAAAAACCAGCGCTGGATTTACTCAATGGGAATGAGAAAGAGCTTATAGATAGAGAGATGGCAAGATATTGCCATATGAGTGCCAAACAAATAAGTGCTTACTCACATAGAGATCAGCCTTTTAAAGCAACGGAAAATGATGAAATTATAGATTATGAGTTAGTATTCTACAGAGATTCTATGTTTTCTGTTAGAGAATACGAAGATGACTGAGTTTTCATCAGTCGATGAATTTAAAAACGACTTGAGAAAACTGCGCAAAAAATATGGACATATAGATGAAGACTTAGGAAGATTCTGTAAGGTATTGTCAAATTTGGCTATAAATATTTTTGTCCCAGCTCCAACAGGATTAGGAGTAAAAGAACCTTGTGTAATGGGAAAATCATCTGAGGCAGAAACACCAGTGATAATGATA
>JAENXH010000247.1 GCA_016649585.1 Methanosarcinales archaeon | reverse complement strand
CGTGGTAATGTGAATCCGATTGGACCGCGGAGCTGTTATGACGAGGCGAAGCGCTGCGGGGAATCGTATGTAATCGCATACAAGATGCAACATGGTTTAGATACAAGAATAGCACGGATTTTTAATACGTATGGACCGAGGATGAGAGCAGAAGGCGTTTACGGTAGGGTTATTCCACGATTCATCGAGCAGGCATTAAGTACTAACCCGATAACGATTTTTGGTGACGGTTCTCAGACAAGGATTTTCTGCTATGTCACTGACCAGGTAGAAGGGTTGGTAAAGCTTGCTTTTTCTTTTCACAAAACACTTTCTTTCTACGAGAAAGAACCTGTGCTAAGAAAGAGTGATAATTCTTTTGGTAAAGCTTTTCTTTCTAAGAAAAGGTTTGTGCTAAAAGAAAAATCAAAGATAGGTAATAAAGAATCTGATAAGGAGGGAGGTGTTGAAGTTGGAGGAGAAGTGGTGAATATAGGAAGCGATAAGGAGATGACAATTTTAGAACTTGCGAAATTGATAAAAGAGCTGACAGATTCATCTTCAAAAATCGAATTTCATCCTTTGCCAAAAGATGACCCTCTGAGGAGGAAGCCGGATATAACGAAAGCACGGAGGCTTTTACAGTGGGCGCAACAGTGGAGTTAGAGGAAGGGCTGAA
>JAENXH010000246.1 GCA_016649585.1 Methanosarcinales archaeon | reverse complement strand
TATCGAACCACCACTGTTACGTCCAGCATTTCACCACGCAACTCACAATAGTTGAACTCATTCGCACGCTCCCGTACCTTTTCCCTGTCTATTTTCGCTTTCACGAGGCTCACCCACGGTTGCAACGATACGCTTTGTTCTATTGCAGTCTCCAACGCTTCTGCGGTTTCCGCGCTCACAGGTGTGCCGATAAACTGGTGGTAAAGCGCACCCAATTTGATGCCCGCTTCGAAAAGCGCGTTATCCCTATCTGTTATTTTTTCTTTTTCTGGCATACTAACCGTTACGCTAAGAAGTAGCACTACCTCTAAATATTTAATACATATATCTCTAACCCCATATTCCGCACATGATGATATAGATTATTTCTAAATTTGGATTTGAGGGATACACTGCGGGAGTGCTTAATTTTAAATAGGTAATATTTCCTATCGAGGTTTATGTTCCCGATTATACCAACTATGCAGGCGGACTCAAGGAACACCGCTGAGTATAGCAGTAAAAACCTGGATCACCTTGGCATAGTAGCCACGGTATGCAAGGAAATAGGCGTGGCTGAAGAGATTGACAGGATCGTGGGCGTGGATCCACGCCAGAAAGTGACCTGTGGTGAGGCTGTCGTTGCCATGGTGTTGAACGCACTGGGATTCGTAGGCCGTCCTTTATACCTGTTCC
>JAENXH010000245.1 GCA_016649585.1 Methanosarcinales archaeon | reverse complement strand
AGGTATTGAAAGAGCTAATGGAATTAGGAAGAATGATGTTTGCTCTAAGGCGATACGAAGAGGGAAAATTATCCTTAGGAAAAGCGGCAGAGATAGCGGGGATGTCGTTAAGCGAATTCATGGATTTGTTAAGTGAGTTTGGAATAAAGAGCAGGATAAGCTATGAAGATTATCTCGAAGGCTTTGATAATTTAAAAGAGGTTTGGTAATTGCAAGCCTGTAGATTTAAGAATCGTGCCATGCCAATGAAAAACAACAGAGACAGAAATGAAAGGAATCTAAGGGACTTTTATGCAAATCACTGAACTGCACAAAAAGGACGAAAGAGCGTGGGATTCTTATGTTCTCAAATCCAGCACATCTACCTTTTACCATCAACTGCGAAGCGTTTTGATCAAACTTTTTCAAAGTTTGATGGTGGAGAAAACCCACAAGCACAAGCCGATTTATTTAATAGCGAAAGAAGAAGAGTTCTTGATGAAGAGCATGTTATTTGGCAAGAAGCTGGTCTCGGTGCCGTTTGCGCCTTATGGTGGAGTTTGCACCGACGACAGAACAATAGAAAATGCACTTGTTGAAGAGGCGAAGAGGATTAGTTAGTAGTGACATGTTCTTATCATTTTATCCTATAATATATTTAAGAGGTAATGAAGAATGGTGACAGCGGAAGAAGTAGTGAAGAG
>JAENXH010000244.1 GCA_016649585.1 Methanosarcinales archaeon | reverse complement strand
TTCACACACTTCGACATTGGAAAGGAACAACAGAATATCATAAAACAAAAGACATCCTTCACGTCATGAAAACTCTAGGCCACAAAAACATAAAAAATACTCTGCTATACACACAGCTAATAGACACAGAAGAAGACGATTACATCTGCAAAACAGCACAAACACCAAAAGAAATCTCACAATTAATAGAAGATGGCTTTGAATACGTCTGCGAACAGGAAAACATCAAGTTCTTCAAGAAAAGAAAATAGTGTCGCAGGCCGATGACAAAGACCATGAATGTGCCGAGGGCCGGGTTTGAACCGGCGACAACTCGGTCTTCAGCCGAGCGCTCTCCCAGGCTGAGCTACCTCAGCAACTTTTTAGATAGCCTCATATAGAGCCTTTAACCTGTTCATTTACGTTTTCTCATAAATATTAGTTTATCCATTTGGCAAACGTAAACAAAACTTATTTCTAGATATTTTTTCAATTTTTTAACGGTTTGAACTAACCTATATTGATACTATCAAAAATAAATCATGTTCGTTTTTTTTCAGATAATGATTCCATTTTCTTTTTTTGTTTATGTGTTATTTGATTGATTTTGTATGGTTTAGTTATTCTTGATTTAGAATACCTTAATAGAATCTGCCTTTAACCTGAAAGAATCAATTGAATCCTCAAAATGAAGACAACAATTATC
>JAENXH010000243.1 GCA_016649585.1 Methanosarcinales archaeon | reverse complement strand
TTTCTTTTTCAAACTTTAGGAAAGTTTGATCAACAAACCTTTTAGAAAAAGGTTTAATCCAAAACAAGGTTCTTTAAAACTTTTAGAAAAAGTTTGACCAAAAATGCTTCGCGGCTTCGCGGAAAAAGAAAACCTGTGCTAAAAGAAAAAACCCTTTCTTTGTTCTCTGGTCTCGCTTTCTCTTCCTTTCTCGTCCAAAGCAACTTTGCTTAAAAAGGAACTGAAAAGCTTTTTAACAACACGCGGGTTATTTTTGACGGTTAGGTCTGGGTCTGGATCCTGGATAGAAACGCAAGTAATTCAGAAGTTGAAAACACTTTTACTACAGATTGCTTTTTAAATGCTTTTTCTTGAGCCCAGATTGGACAACCGAGTTTCAATGCCAATGCGAAATACTCTACATCTTTCAAATGTGGTGCCAACGCCTTAGCCTCGTCAGCCTTATCTAAAAACTGCTCCAGAGGGATGAAATTGACTCTCAACTTGACAATACCAACGAAAGCCTCAAAGTCCCGCAGGGAGAATCCGGACTTACCCCTTATAAAGAAAACCTGTGCTAAAAGAAAAAAGAAAGCTTTACCATCAAACCTTTTAGAAAAAGGGTGACCAAAAATGCTTCGCGGCTTCGCGTAAAAAGAAAACTTACTAAACCCTTACAGGTTTTCGGGATGGTGGGGCGGAGCGGAGCCCACGATCCCACAGAATTTTGAGCTGATACGAAGGTCTTATA
>JAENXH010000242.1 GCA_016649585.1 Methanosarcinales archaeon | reverse complement strand
ATTATTTCATAACAGGCAACATAAAGCATTTTTCTTTTAAGAAATTCCGGAATATCCATATTATCACGCCAAAAGAGTTTCTTGATATCATTGCCAAAATTATTCCTATCCTTGTGCCTTGAACCTTTTGCCCTTTTCCCTTTCGCCTTTAACCTCAAGTCCTTCGTTACTCAGGATAAACTCAGCAGCCCTTAAGAGCAACAATCCTTCGACCCTGTGCTGCCTCAAGAGCGGTGGTCCTTCCCCGTTGGGTCCTGCACCGAAGTCCCCCTTTCGGAGCGAAGCAGACTTGTCCGCCTTAACCATGGCGGACTTGTCCGCCGGAATCATGGCGGAGATCGCGCTATCGGGGCCCTGCTTTCCCAGTTAAATGTTCACCCCGTTTGCCCCGTAGCTCCATTGGATGGTACTGGGGTGGTGAAAATTTACCCAAAAGTGCCTGCCCCGTTAAATGCTCACTGCGCCTGCTGCCCTGTAATGCATAGATCGCGCGGGGTGTAAGTATTACTTCTATTGCGCTGGGGAAGGGTCTATTTAACTGGGGCTTGCCGCGCCTGCCCTGCCAGCCCCGTAGCTCCGGGAGATGGTACTGGGGTAGGTATGAAATATCGTACCGGGGTTAAATCTCTTTCATCTATTTAACTGGGGCTTTGAGCAGAAATCGGGAAGATTTAACTGGGATGTGAGCCTGTTGTTTATTCGTTTGCGAATCATAAACCACAATGTTATTCTTACTGCGGCTAGATCAGGCCGATTAAGAT
>JAENXH010000241.1 GCA_016649585.1 Methanosarcinales archaeon | reverse complement strand
ATGAAAAAGAATACTCCAACAAGTATGTAAATCTCAGGATTCTAAAAAGTACTCAGGAATATCTGAAGTCAGACTCCAATGAGCATACATCTGTCTATCCTATCAAGATACCGGATGATTTCCTTTACCAGATGTTGAAACTCAAAGGGGCCCAGGGGGCTGACGGTGTAATTCATCAGATATTTAAATTGGGCCTGAGTGTATGGAGTGAAAAGCTGTATAATACCGTATTTGGTTCTCAACAGAATCTTGAGGATTTCATAGAACTGGTAAAAAACAGGAATAAGGAAGACGAATAACCTCCATTCCCACCTTCCATCCTTTCCCGGAAAAAACAGTCAACACGCATCCCTAAAAAGGGTAACCTGATTTTGACCCTAAAAGGGTCTTTGATCTCTCACCCCAGTACGATGCACGGCACCTACGGGGCAGGCAGAGTACACCCCAGTTGAATAGGTTGCACATTCAACGGGGCAAGCAGAGTGCTCAGAGAATCAAGATTTTCTCATGATACACAAATATTATCTCTCACCCCAGTACGATGCACGGCACCTACGGGGCAGGCAGAGCTCACGGAGCCCTCAGAGAAAAGCTTTGGATCGCTTAAAAACCCCGCGTAGCGGGGGACCCGATGACTTACATCGGGAGAATGGAGAGCCTTCACGGGTAGAAATAAGCTCGCTTATTTCTCGCCGTGGCAGCCTCTCCAAATACTTTTAAGCGATCTATCACCATTAACTGATTCATTTTCTTAATTCTGAGT
>JAENXH010000240.1 GCA_016649585.1 Methanosarcinales archaeon | reverse complement strand
AGTTAAGTCGCATGGAGTATCCACTCTACTCTTTGTTTTGAATAGTCCACCGGTGTAAGTTAGTAAAGTTAGTAAAGTAAGTCAAGGAAGGGTTTGCGAAAGGAAAAAAAAAGCTGTTGGAATGAGAAAAACAATGTGCTTCCAAGTTTCGCCTTCTCTGCTCCTTATTCAGGTAAAGCACTACGTGGCTCTTCATATTATAATTCTTATCCCCGGTCTTTACTCCTGGCATTATGTATGAACCATAATTCAGCATATATAAAGTGAATTGTGTACGTTGATGGCTTTTCCTCAAAAAAGCCATCAACTAGTTCTCATAATATAGGCAATAAAGCACCTAAAATATATCGGAGACCATAGCGCCTTTAGAAAAAGCCATCAACTACCTGTTTTTGTCCATCAACGTGGTACTCAACATCCCCTAAGAGCCATCAACGTCACTACTCAACGTAGTTGATGGCTTTCGTTATGGAGCCTTCTCCGCCTTCCGTTTGGGTGTTTCCTGAAAAAGACTAGTTGATGGCTTTTTAAAGTAGTTGATGGCCTGTTTATGACTAGTTGATGGCCAAAAAGCCATCAACTACTCTAAAAGTACATATTTCAGTAGGCTCCAGACTCTAACTAATAGAAAACTCTACATCGTTCGGAACATATACGGGCATATCTTGTGGACACAAGGGTGCTTGCTGTTAGATTATGGTAGCGTAGTTAAGTCGCATGGAGTATCCACTCTACTCTTTGTTTTGAATATTCAGTCCACCGGTGTAAGTTAGTAAAGTAAGTCAAG
>JAENXH010000023.1 GCA_016649585.1 Methanosarcinales archaeon | reverse complement strand
GTCTTCTCCGCAACCGTCCCAGTCGGATTATCGTCATCCCATGGGGCTGTGCCTGCTTTGCTCACCAAAACGAGGTCTCCAACTTCTATTTCACTATCTGGCAGAGTTAAATCAGCGTTTTGTTTCCTGAATCGGACTAAGTGCTTGCCGCCCAATCCCAGGTCCTGAGATTTCCCTTTCATCTTCAGGAAAGCCCTGCCTTTCTCCTCACGCTCCCGACCACTAAGTCTTCGCATCTCCTCTTCATGCAGCCTCATCTGTTCCTCTCGTTCCAGCTCCACGAGTTCGGTGAAATGCTGTACGTATTCGTTCTCGTTCATTTCTTTCAAGAGTGTCTGTCTCTATACCTAATGTTAAATAAGAAATGATACACATAACTTTTAGCGGGTGTAAGAGGCAGTCAGTTCACACAAAAGGTGACATCTACGGAGTACTCTCGATATATCACCAAAATGGAAAGATTAGGACAAAATCAAATCTAACAGGGCTTTCCTATCCACTTCCGCTCGTGTCCTCCATCCGATATACAATGCTTTATCATCTTCACCCACATAGCCTTGCTTGATATACCTGTCTATAGCGAAGTAAACTCTCTGTTTAGGGAATTTATCGCTCAAAAACTCTTCAACCGCTTTCCTCGGCACTTTGCCCTGCTTTGAGATTATATAAGCTAACGTAGCAGAGAGCATTGCGATATTATCTATCCGTTCACCAGAAGCCTTTTCAATCACAGGGCTTTTGAGCACAATCATAAACCTGTCGCGTTCAGCTTTTTTTTCTTCTCCTTCTTCTTTTTCTCCTCCCTCTTCGCTTATTAGTTTTACTTCCATGCCAAGCGTATCGAGAACGGAATTTAAAACCGCGATTACTTCTACGTAATCATCCCCCAATGCCTTTTTAAGCTCCCAACCTTTAACTCCGGGGATTCTATGCCGTCTGAAGAACAATAACTGGGCTGCTTTCTTTACTTTCCGTTCTGTCCTTATTCCTGATTCCTCTTCTGCATCCATTGTAACCAATCCTCATAGCTTAACGAAATGGGTATAGACCTGCTCTGAGTGTGATGTGCTTGGGCATTGACGTTGGTATAATAACTCGGAGAAATAAACACTTCTTCTTCTAAGGGGTTTATATCGAGTTCTGCTTTTCCTTCGTTTACCAGATAACTTGTCAGATACGCCTTTTTTACGCTCGTTTCGAATGAAGCACCATAAATAAAATCATGATATTCGATTCGGCCACGCACCTCAAGCTCGTTTAAAACTGCTCGGATTGAGTCGTCGAACTCTGTCTTGGATAAGATGTTCAACTCAATTAAATCCTCTATGTCGAATGTTGATTTGACCGCAGACGGAAACGGGAATTCATCAATCCGCTCACCGAGGGGTAATAGAGCGTCCCAATAAGCCAGTCCCTCTGTCAACCTCTGTGGAGTAATTCTGTCAAGAGATATGATTGGATGCCAGGATTTAAAAAATGCCGTTGCTAACTGCTGGGGTTCCAGCATTTTGAGTTTGAGTTCCAGTAACACGGGGTCTATATAAAATGAAGAGGAGCGGTCTTTTATCCATTTACCTTGCAATTCGATTATCTTTGCCAATTCTGCTATCGCCTCAGCGTCTAAAAGCAGATCGTCTAACGATTTCCACTTCTTATGATACTGCTTCAGCGTTTCAAGAAACTTTTTGACATCCAGGTCGAACGGGTCTGTCCCTTCAGTTTGTATCGTTTTACAAAAATTTAGCAGTCGGAATAGCTCGTCGAATTTCATTTGCTTACCTGGAACTTTGTAAAATTTCATCGTTGTTAACGTCCACCTCTCACAGATATAATTTCAACTATTTCATCCTTAAATAAATCTTCTAAAACGATCTCCAGTGGAAACGTACCCAAAAGGCTTATATGACCCTAATGCTCGTATGTGGTAATAACGGACCCATCCACATTCGAAGACCGTGGGTCTTTAAAAATGATGCTGGTGAATAAGCGAACTGACGAAGAGGATGCAGCACTAAAAATACCCTATTGCGCTTTAAAACTGAAGGAAGCGTTGTACCTGCTTACTAATTATTACGACGGCCACTTCGATGCGGGTACAAAGTCGGTGGTATTAACCGAGTAAGAGGATTGTAAGGGCTTGAAGAAGCGGATATTTTAAACGCTGTGACGGAGAGATTTAAAACTGCTACATTATCGATATTCGTTCGTTAAGTGCCCTTGGGTTATACTCTGAATAACAACAAAATTCAAATACTATCAGAGACAATCTAATAAGAAGGGACGGGAGATGAATAAGAAATGGAGATAAAGTGGCATGGGCACTCCTGTTTTGATATAACAAGCGAAGCTGGGATAGTAATAGTGACAGACCCCTATGATGGAAGGCTATGGGTATCCGGTGCCAGAACTGACGGCGGATATCGTCACCGTTAGCCACGAGCATCGCGACCATAACAATGTGGCTGCAATAAAGGGCGAGCCTGAAGTGGTGAAGGGTGCCGGGGAGCATATTTGTAAAGGGATGCGGTTTTACGGGGTTAAAACGTACCATGATACGTCAAGCGGAGCAGAAAGAGGAGAGAATACTGCGTTTCTGTTTGATGTTGATGAACTGAGATTATGTCATTTAGGCGATTTAGGGCAAGTTTTGGAAGCGAGCCAGTTAAGGAGTATCAAGGAAAAGGATGTGGATGTCCTGTTTATACCCGTCGGTGGTGTGTATACCATAGATGCAAAGGGTGCTAACGAAGTGCTGGGACAGTTAGAACCAAAAATAGCGATCCCTATGCATTATAAAACACCACCTCTGCGGTTGAACATCCAAAAGGTAGACCCCTTCCTGAAAGGGAAGACGAGGGTGATAAGGGAGAAGAGGCTTGTGGTTCGTAAGGAGGATCTGCCGGAAGAGCCCGAGATAGTTGTATTGGATTGGAGGCATTGAAACGATGAATGCAGTAAAATGGGCGGGTGTTGCGGTATTTCTCGTGGGAATGGTAATTATGGGGGCGTATAGCATGTATCCGCTTTTTTATCAAAATGTGGAGGAATCTACGATACTGTTTGGAATGAAAATCAGCTTGGTGCTTATGGGCATCGGTGCTGCTATTTTAATAATAACAATGAGCATTGAACGATACAAAGACTGGAAGAAGATGAAAGAGGAGATAGATGAGGAGGATTTAAGACCATGAGCGTAATAGTGGTAAATACGGATTTTGTTCCGGGTAAGGAGATAGTAGAGGTTTTAGGGCTGGCGAAAGGAAATGTAATTCAAGCGAAACATCTCGGGAAGGATATAGCCGCTGGTTTTCGAACGATTGTCGGCGGTGAGATAAAAGAGTACACGGAGATGATGAGCGAGGCGAGAGAAATCGCATTGAAAAGAATGGTAGAGAAGGCAGAGGAAATGGGCGCTGATGCGGTTGTGAATCTTCGATTTATGACCTCCATGGTGATGAGTGGTGCCGCGGAGATACTTGCATACGGGACTGCAGTAAAATTAAGGTGAACTCAGGCAAAAAATAAAAGGGAGGATTTAAAATCCCCCAAATCCTGGTCCTGTCGGTCCCTGAAATACTGGTCCTGGCATCGCCATAAACGCAGCAAATATTACTACGTAGATGATTAGCGGAATAGCTATTGCAATAATCACTGCGAGAACTGCCTTTCCGGTAGATAGCTCTTGAAGTTGTCTTACGCCGATTATTCCCACGATAAGCGCCCATATCAATGCGATGAAGTTCACGATTGGAATCCATCCCAGGAGAAGGCTCGGTGTCGCTCCATACATCACGGCTTTTATCGTCTCTCCTATCCCATTCCTACCGCCAACGAGATATACCCAGAGATGAAGCCAGAGGCCGTCAATGAAGACGCCGATTATTCCGCCAATGAGTATCGCGACAAAAAAGCCTACCGCGAGCAAAGGCGCCATTGCTGCTCCAAATGGCATCGCGGGTACACCAAACATTCCTAACATCCCTGCGAACAGCGAAAGCAATACTGCAATTATGATTGCAGAAAGCACTGCGGGTATCATTAGAATAACGACGTAGTACTTGAACGCATCGCCAAGCGTGTCTTCCATAGAGGCGTCGAAGGTATCCGAAGGACTGAACAAGAACCCCTTTATTCTTTCACCTATACTCAATACCATTTTGCGTCACTACAGATAAATAGGGATTTAGCCCTATAAAAACTTTCCCGTAAAACAATACGACTTATTAGAGACTATTTCCCTTATAATTTCATCCTTCCTATATCTATGTACCTAATTTCCTCTCCTTCTTTAAACGAAAATATCATTCGCTTCTTCACGCCATGTGCCAATCTTATCGCCCGTGCTAATTCAGGCATTGAAAAAACATGCTCTTCGGGAAGCACATGAATTAAATCCCTGGAATGTTTCTGGTTTGTTGCCTTGTACACCCTGAAATGTGAGCCAAATTTGAAACCAGTTTTTAATATCAGTCCTTTATCCCTTAAATCCTCGTAAACCGCGTATTTATCCATGAAATCGCTTTCTATGGTGGTTGCATGCTCGACGAACTGCTCGAAACTCAGCTCCAGCAGCCCTTTCTTTATTAAATAAGCCGCTTCAACCAGTGAAAGCAGCAGCCGCTTCTCCTTCGTTAAATTGCCGTAAAAATCGTTTTTGTAAAGCTTAACAGCTAAAACCTCATCCCATAGAACTACCTTATCCACAAACAAAAATGTTTTACCCTTTCCGCTTCCTTCTCTTTTTACAGCTTCTTGCTCCTCTTGCTTCTCAATCACGTCAAACTTTGCTTCCTTTACCTCATAGTAAATGATGTCGCTTTCATCATCTACAACTGCAATAATGGGCTCCTTTCTCATGTTACGCGCTAAAACAAGGATAGCTCCCAACTCCTTCATGGATAAAAATTCTCGCTCAGATAAAATGCGGATGAAGTGCCGTGCAGGCTTCGCGCCTGGCTTTGCTCCACGCGGATAGAGCCAAAAGTCAACTTTTCCGGGCTGCACCACATAGCCGCGCTCCTTCAAATCCTTGTAGACGATATATCGCGCTCCAAAGTTCGGATAGATGCCCAACGCATGCTTAAAGAAATCTTCAAGCGTTAACTCTGATTCTTTATCCTTTTTTATTACTATCTTCCCAGCCTCAAGCAAAAAAGCAGCCTCTTCCAGTGATAGTTTTAATTTATACTCTCGTTCCCCTTTTACACCTTCTCTTTTTTTCCTTCCGTAACCCCGGAACTCAAAACTATCTGCTTCTGACCCTGTTACTATGACTTTTTCGCCTGAAAGTACCCCGTGCATCTTTATTGTGATAGATGTTTTCTCAGTAAGAAAAGGTTTTAAGGCAACTGCTGATTCTTACACGATAATCTAAAGCCCTGATCATTTTCGGGATACAAAAAGAACATAGAATAAAAGCGAACGGTGGTGAAGAAAGAAAACAAAAAACTTTTTAAGTCTCGCTTCTCATGTGCATAAAATAAAATGGTTAATGGGGAGTACGACATAGAATACTTCAAGGAGAACGAGTTCATAAGGAAGAAATGCGAGAAGTGTAGCTCGTACTTTTGGACTCGTGACAAAGATAGAAAGACATGTGGTGATGCCCCCTGTGAGATTTATTCGTTTATAGGCACGCCCATTTTCAAAGAGAGAAGTCCGGACGAGATACGAGAACTATTCCTATCTTTCTTTGAACAGCATTCGCACACGAGACTGGGAAGGTATCCTGTCGTGGCACGATGGCGAGATGATATCTACCTCACCATTGCTTCCATTGCTGATTTTCAACCTTTTGTAACGTCAGGCAAAGTCCCGCCGCCTGCAAACCCCCTCGTCATTTCGCAACCCTGCATACGGCTGGAAGATCTCGAATCCATCGGGAAGAGTGGTCGCCATTTAACCGCGTTCGAGATGATGGGGCATCATGCATTCAATAAGAGAGGCGTGGAGGAAATATATTGGAAGAATGAGACCGTGAAGTATTGCGATGAGTTTCTGAAGCAAGTTGGTGTGGCTATAGAGAGCGTAACGTATAAGGAAGCTCCGTGGGTAGGCGGAGGAAATGCGGGACCCTGTCTCGAAGTCATTACTGGTGGGTTAGAGCTTGCTACACTCGTTTTCATGGATCTCGAACTTTCTCCTCGTGGTGACGTAACCATAGAGGGACAGCAGTATCGGAAAATGGACACTTACATCGTGGACACGGGGTACGGTCTGGAACGATTTGTATGGGCTTCGAAGGGTACTCCAACGGTCTATGATGCGATGTTCCCCGAGGTAATAAGTGAATTGGTAAATGCAGCGGGGATTGAGCACCCCTTAGAGAAGCATCCAGAGCTAATTATAACGCATGCAAGTTTGTCAGGATCTCTGAAAAGGGGAGAGATAGCAAAGAGGCTGAGTGTTTCGCTTGAATCTCTCACAAATATATTGGGACCGATAGAAACAATCTATGCTGTTGCTGACCATACAAAATGCTTGGCTTTCATGCTCGCGGATGGTATCGTGCCTTCAAATGCGAAAGAGGGTTATCTGGCAAGGTTGATCTTAAGGAGAACCTTCAGGATGTTAAAATTCCTGGAGATAGAAACACCCTTGGAGGAATTAGTGCTCATGCAGATAAAAACGCTCAGAAATTCTTTCCCGGAATTGGAAACTTCCGTGGATAGAATTGTTGAAATTGTCTCGCTCGAGAAGAGGCGATATGATGAGACACTTTTAAAAGGCGAAAGAATCATACAGCAGCTCGCAAAGGAATATAAAGCTAAAGCTGATAGAAAAATACCCCTCGAACGACTCATCAATTTATACGACACACATGGGTTACCGCCAGAATTTGTTAAAGACGTGGTATCTAACATAACAGATTTGAAAGCAGGCAGTGGAGTGAATGTAGATGTCCCAGAAAACTTTTATACGTTAGTTGCGCGTATGCACAGCGAGGAGCGAAAGGACGATGTGGAACCGTTTGTAGAAAGCATGAAAGAAAAGACAAAGGCAATTCCCGCGACGATAAAGGTGTATTACGAAGAGCCATCTGCGGTAGATTTCGAAGCCACGGTCTTGGACGTAGTTGATGATTCTGTCATATTAGATAAGACGCTATTCTTCCCTGAAGGTGGCGGTCAACCTGCGGATACCGGCTTTTTGACTTTAGTGACGAAAGGTGAGAGCAGTGCAGCGAGCGTGAAAGTAGTGGACGTGCAGGAAGTCGAGGGTTTTATTCTTCATAAAATAGAGAACGGGAAGATAAGCAAAGGAGCCACTGTATCCGGCCACATAGATCCCACCCGGCGAATCGCACATAAAAAGCACCATACCGCAACGCATATAGTAGTATGTGCAGCGCGGAAAGTATTAGGAGACCATGTTTGGCAAGCGGGCGCGCAGAAAGGAGAAAAGAGGGCGAGAATCGACATCGCACACTTCAAACGGATTTCTGATGCTGAGCGCAAAGAGATAGAGATGCTTGCAAACAAGACGGTCATGGAAAACTTAGAAATAAGTACGAGTTTTATGGATCGGAATGACGCGGAGCAAAAATATGGCTCCCGTATTTATCAGGGTGGCGTGCCCATCGGTAAGAAAATAAGGATTGTGCGAATTGGCGAGGATGAAGATGTGCAGGCATGTGCAGGCACGCATCTTTCAAAGACGGGCGAGTGCGGCCCGATAAAAATATTGCGCACTGAGCGAATACAAGACGGTATCGCGAGATTAGAGTATGCAGCAGGAGAAGCTGCGATCGAGGCGATACAAGCGCAGGAAGAGTTAATAAGGAAGTCGGCTGCGGTATTAAAAGTACCACCTGAGCAGCTTCCTTCTGAGGTTGAACGGTTCTTTAAGGAGTGGAAACAATTACAGAATTTATCCGAACGATTGCGAAAAGATAGAGCTGAACTGAAATTGCCACAGTTGAAAGGACGAACACGATTTCAAGATGAGTATGCAGATTTGCCTCTTCCAACCATAAAAGCAACGGAACCTCTTAAAGAGGGAATCGGAATTATTATAGAGGCGATTCCTGAAGCAAATGAGAAAGAGTTGAAAAATATTTCATCACAACTAGAAAGAGACGGTTATCCCAATATGCTCATTGGCAGCTCTTATGCTGATTCTAAAGTTAAATTGATTTCCTCTGTCCCTAGTAATGTGAGTGGGGTGATAAATGCTTCTGAGTGGGCAAAACCGGTTTCTGCGATTCTCGGAGGTCGCAGTGGTGGAACGGCGACGTTCGCACAGGGCGGTGGTAATAGGATGGATAAAATAAATGAAGCGCGTGAAGCAGGAGTAAAATTTATTGAAAAGAGGTTAAAGAAAAAGAAAAAATAGAAAATGATATTATTAATGCAAAAGAAACGATAAGAGAGGTGCTATATCTGCGTGTATCTGATAATAGTAGGGTTGGGTGGAATAGGAAGAAGTCTGGTGCGTATCGCGACAGAGGACAAGGATGACGTGGTGGTCATAGATGAGGATGAGAAGAGATGCAAAGAGATCGCGGAAAAATACGATGTCTTAACGATTGTCGGTGATGCCACGGAGAAATCAACCTTGGAGGAAGCGAATGCGCAAAGAGCCAATGCGCTCATCGCTACCACTTCTGACGATGCTGATAATTTGATGATGGCGCTAACGGCAAAAGAGTTGGGTACAAAAAATACCATTGCCATCGTGAATCAGGAAGAGCATGTGGAGATGTTCAAGAAAGCGAATGTCTCCATGCTTGAAAATCCAGACATGACCGTTGCACGGCATCTCTATCTTTCGGCGAAACGACCGAAGATAAAAGATTTTATTATGATTGGTAGGGGAAAAGCAGAGATATTTGAGGTTATTGTCGCTGAGAATTCACGTGCAGCGGGAAAAGAGTTGTCGCAGTTGAATATAAAAAAAGGGATCGTGGTGGCGATAGAGCGGAATAGTGATATAATCCTGCCAACAGGCGATGCAATCATCGAAGCAGGCGATCTCGTAACGATATTTGCGAAGACGAAGGAAGTGGATGCGATAAGTTCCATTTTCACACGTGAGAAGATTTTTTGATTGCCTGATTGATAAAATCTTTCCACATCCAGGGCAAGCACCACTTCATCCCTTCCAAAAAGCGGGTGTCAACAGAACTAAAACGGTAAAGAGTTCTAACCGTCCTAACCACATGCAAAAGGACAAAATGATCTTCCCTATGGCGGGAACAGACGCATAATTGGCGGCTACAATACCAAAACCGGGTCCAACATTTCCCAGTGTCGCTGCTACGGAAGAGACAGCACTAATCATATCAAATCCTATCGCAGTCATTGCAATCGAACACACGGCAAATATCAAAAAATAAGAGAAGACGAAGGCGGTAATCCCTTGTAGAATGTCGTCCGAAATGGGCTTCTTTCCCAGCTTCAGCACAAAAACCGCATGCGGATAGAGAATGTGGCGAATTCGTAGTCCAATGTATTTTAGCAAAACGTATATCCTGATGACTTTTATGCTTCCTCCAGTAGAGCCCCCGCAACCGCCAATGAACATCAGGCTGAGCAATATAATCTGGGATAAAGGAGACCAAAGATTAAAATCTGCGGTTGTGAACCCCGTAGTGGTCATGACGGAAACAGCCTGGAATCCGCCGTAACGGAATGCTTCCTGTATAGAGGCGAATTTATGGATGTATAAATCTGCGGTTATTATGGAAATAGCCGTGAGTAGAAGGAAGCAGTAGACCTGAAATTCCTTGTTGGCTATTATTTTCCGGGGGTTTCGCAGTAACGAATAGTGTAAAACGAAGTTCATCCCCGCGAGGAACATGAATACCACTATGATTAACTCTGCTATTGGATTCAGGTATCCCGCAATGTTTTCCGGATGAGGGGAAAAGCCTCCGGTTGGCATAGTGCTGAATGCAGTGCAAAGCGAGTCATACAAGGGCATTTTCGCTGCATAAAAAAGTGCCACAACTTCTGCAACAGTCAAAACCACGTAAATTGACCAGAGCATTCTTGCGGTCACTTGAACTCTTGGTCTAATCCTTTCAGCCATCGGCCCCGGGAATTCGCGGTCAAATAACTGGCTGCCTGCAATGCCGAACGTGGGAAGTACAGCAATGAACAGCAAAATAACGCCCATTCCTCCAATCCACTGCGTAAAACTCCGCCATAAAAGTATGCTGAGATCAACATCCCCCAAATTCAGCATCACCGTGGAACCAGTGGTGGTGAAGCCGGACATGGACTCGAAGAAGGCATCAATTGGACCTAACGTCGCTGAGAAGATGTAGGGAAGAGAGCCGAAATAAGCAACTGCGAGCCAGCCCAAGGCAACAATGGCGAAACCTTCTCTCCTCTTTATTACTCCTTCCCGCACCCCTACCTTTCTTTCTAAAATTACGCCGAAGATGGTTGTTATCGCAAGCGGGATCAGCCAGGTTTTAATAATAAAAGGAGAAATGTGTACCGGTCTTCCTCCATACCAAATTGCCACTCCAAGCGGAACGATCATTAAAATACCAAGATACTTTACTATGCTTCCTATGCTACCGAAAACGATCTTCTGATCCATACACTTTTTCTCTTTTTACAGTACAGAACACTTTCTTTTAGAAAAAGAAACCTGTGCTAATACTAAACCCTTTTAGAAAATTATAGCGTTTTCGGAAAAAAAGACTTTCTTTGCTCCAGCTTTCTCTACCAAAGAAAGGTTTGTGCGGGCACGCTCTCGGTCGGCACCTTCGCCGTCAACCAGGCCCTCAAGGTCTTTCTCCGCACCACTATCCTCCGAGCGCCAGCGATCCACAGTGAGTCTGCTCCCTTCCGGGCCTAAACCGGTATCCATGGCAAAGGCATGACAACAGGCTCTCCAGCCAGCCACCATACCACCGTCAACCCCGCAGGGCGATGCTTCTTCGTCCAACCTTGAGCTGAAGTTGACAGCTGCAGAGCCTTCCTCAAGCTTCGCCCCTCGCATATCGGCGATTTCGAGTTACAAAGGACGCCTAACCCTCCAGGCTAGCCCGCACAAATCTAATTAGTTTTAGATATAAATAAAGCAGTTCGAAAGGCGGTTCAAGAGGTGCTTTTTCAAAAATGCTTATCTAAAGCCCCATAGGATTTTGCTCTTCTCCACTAATATCCTATTCCAATCAAGATCATTCGCATGATTATTCCTGCGGACAACGAAACGGCAACCATCAATCCCGCCGCTTTTAGCATATACCGTACGCCCAACTCGTGGAGCATAACGAAAAACGTAGCAATGCACGGGAAATACGTGGCCAATATGATGCAAGCAATCGTCAATTGCTGCGGACTCATGCCCAGGGGCAATAACATGCCGATCGCTATATCCTTTCTCAAGACCCCCAGGATCAGCGCAATAATCGCTCCTTCTGGCAAACCGAGCAACGTGGTGAGAATTGGCGAGAATACCAGTGAGAGAACGTCAACTATGCCAAACACATAGAGCAGGTTCACGATGAAAATGCCTAAGATAACAAATGGAACCGCTTCCGCGAGAAAGCTGTACGCCTTTGACCATGTCTTTTTTAGTAACGTTACGGGATCGGGTCTACGATACGGCGGGACTTCCAATAATAATTCAGGGCTCTCACCCTTGACCACTCTTTTCAATACCAGGCCTAAAAAGATATAGAGCACGAAGAGGGTGGAATAGACGATGAGTATCCATTTAATGCCATATCTACCCAGAATTGCAATTATCATTGCGGACTGAGCCATACAGGGAACCGTTATTGCCATGAGCGTCATCGCGATGAACCGCTGCTTTTTCGTCTCCAATATGCGCGTTGCTAACGCACCGGGGACGTTGCAGCCACAGCCCAATATCGTTGGCACGATCGCCGAGCCGTGCAATCCGAGTTTGTGCAATCCGGTATCAACGAGAATGGCGAGTCTTGGTAAATATCCCAGGTCTTCGAGTAGACTGAGCATGAAATAAAAGGTAATGATAAATGGCAAAACCATGCCAAAAGGGACATATAAGCCGGTCGTCAGGATACCCAGCGATTGCTCGAAATCCAGCGCTTCAACCGTAGATGTACCTATTAATAAATCGTGGAGCAGCCCGCTCGGCGCAAATGAATTTACAACGCCTACAATCCGCGGGCCATAATACGTATAGAATATTGGATCCAGCAGATATTCAATTATCGCATTCCCGATCTCGATGATAAAGAGAAACACGAAGAGTATCGCGAGTATCGCAATAGGAATGCCGGTTGCGGGCTTCACAGTAGCATCTGCTATACGTTCGCGAATCGTGTGATGGCGGTGATGCACCACTTGAACGTCCCGAATTATTTCGCCAACTTTCAACCATCTTTCCTCTTCAGACATCGGCGACTCAATCGTTTTGGATGGCTTAGCATCACCGACTGCAGATGCCAGTTCCTTTATTCCCGTTCCACATAACGCACACATTGGAACAACCGACACGCCGAGCAACTGTTCCAATTTCTCCACGTCTATATCAATGCCGAGGTGCTTTGTCTCGTCCCACAGGTTCAAAGCAACGATAGTGGGCTTCTTCCTCTCTAAAATTTCCAGGGTCAGGTAAAGATTCCGTTCCAGATGCGTTGCATCTACAACGTTTATTACGATATCGCCCTCCTGCAGCATGGTCTGAGCTACTTCCTCGGCTTTTGATGTGGGTTCTAAGGAATACGTGCCGGGAACGTCAATCAACTCGAACTTCTCGCCTCCAATAGCTGTGGTACCCTTTGTAAAGTCAACCGTTGTTCCGGGATAATTCGATGAAATCACGTTCACTCCGGTCAGACGTGAAAAAACGACACTCTTACCAACGTTTGGGCAGCCCGTTAGTGCTATCTTTTTCATAGTTTTTGGATTAAAATGTGCCGCGCCATCCCTCTCCCAATTGCTATCTGCGTGCCTTCAACGTCTATGACGAACGGTCCTCGTGCAGGTTGTGTCGCTATAACTTTGACGATTTTGCCTTCCATGAGCCCCATAGTCCTGAAGTGGTGTTGTCTCCCTACACCAGAGCCCAACGCGACGATTTTCGCTTCTTCACCGGGTAGCAACGTGGTGAGGGGAACTCCACTTTCATCCGAATTCATATTACTCATCAGCTTCTCCAACGTATTCTTATTATACCTCTCCCTAAATTTTCTTTTTTTGCGTTATTTTTTTTTCGTATATAAAGTATAACT
>JAENXH010000239.1 GCA_016649585.1 Methanosarcinales archaeon | reverse complement strand
AGTAATTCATATTTTTCGTTTTGAAGCAAATGACTCTCAAGCTCGAGCGAAGTATCAAAATAATCCTCTATCGCCCTCTTACCCCTACCCGTTATGATTATGATATCCTCAATACCAGAAGTAATTGCCTCTTCAACAACGAATTGGATGATGGGTTTATCTATAATAGGAAGCATCTCCTTTGGCATTGATTTCGTAGCCGGTAGAAATCTCATCCCCAATCCTGCTGCCGGTATCACCACTTTCTTTATCATTCCCTCACTCCGTATTTCTCACGCCTCTCTTCGTTTACCTATTATTTGTTGCAATGTCTGGTAAAAACTCCTCTTTAATTTTACGCTGCAGATGCGGATCGAACTTTCTGTACCTCCTATGTGCAGACGGAGACATCAAAACCTGGTATCGTTCTCGTTCACCACTCATCAATTGGTATCCCCTTCCCCATCTCCAGTTCCTTAAGAGACTGATTGATGGTCTTAGAAGCCTCTTCATCCGCGATAATACCCGTTGTGCCAGAACAGCATTTAACAGCATAGTTACTAAAGTAGCAATTGCCGCCCCCGAAATACCCATCACTGGAATCAACGTCAAATTCAGCATGATATTTGCTGTTGCAGCCACAGCAGTTGCTTTAAATGCATCCTTTTGATGGTCCAATGCACCAAGATACATCGTAAAAAAAACTGGAAAATGTTTGCTATTTGCACAACCAACATTATCACAAGTGTCGTATACCCCTGCGCGAATTCTGCACCATAGAAGAAATATAGCAGTTTATCACCCAACAAAATCCCACCGGCTACTACAGGCACAGCCAGTAT
>JAENXH010000238.1 GCA_016649585.1 Methanosarcinales archaeon | reverse complement strand
CTCCCGCCTGTGGAAGTAATAATAGCGATCCCAATTGCGGTTGTCGGTGAATATGTCCTTTACTGAGAATTCGGACCGATGGAAACAGCCAATTTTTTCTGGTGGTGAGAGTACAGCTTCTTGAATAGCTGAGAGACAGAAGAGAAGAAAGGGAAAGAGAATAACTGGTGAGACAACCACTTCTCCCATAATGTCCTTAGAAAAGGAAAAAATGAGAGAAGTTATACTTTATACACAACAAGAAAACCTAAATTGTTGACACAGATTAACGCAGATGATAAAAATCAACTTTGTTCTTCACCCTAAATAAATCCGTGTAAATCAGTGTTAATCTGTGTCTTAAAGAGAAGGCAGTTATACTTTATACACAATAAGAAATATAAATCCTTAAATGACGACTTAAAAAATAATTTTTGTGACGTATTGGAAGCAGAATTACCCAATCATTTACCGGGAACCATCAGGATTTCGGGTCTTGGTGAAGATGTTAAAATTCCAATCTATAAATTAAGACATTTTAGGTGCAAAAGTCTTAAAGGGAAGGGCAGTAGGAGCGGAATTCGAGTAATTTACGCTTATGACCAAGATGAAGATAAGGTTATGTTGATAGAAATATACTATAAAAATGGAAAGCAAAATCACGATAAAAAAAGAATCCTAAAATATTTCACAGAGGATTGTTCCTAAAAACATTTCAGATATGGATATGAAACAACCATTTAAAGTATCAAGAAGTGAATATTTTTTCATCCACTTGGGTTTATCAATGCCTGTGTAAGCAGCCGCAATCATCTCTTTTTCACCTTTTAACCTATATTTAAGAGTTTATATACTTCAATTGCTCTTCTATCATACCAAAAACTTTAGACAGTGCTTAGAAACCA
>JAENXH010000237.1 GCA_016649585.1 Methanosarcinales archaeon | reverse complement strand
GTCTTGGCGACATGGGCACAGCGTGGGCTCAATAGCTTAGAGATGTTGAGGCTGAGGTTGGAGAGCTAAACACATACGGGCGATGAAAAAGAAATACGGGAAAAGTATGCTTGGATGATGAAAATAGCCAAAAACATTAATTCCTATCTTGTTATCGCCGGTTTCATATTAGCTGCCGTAGGTGTAATTGGAACGTATTATCAGATTTTAGGGTCCAAGATTGCTTGGATATCTCTCATTGTTCTTGGTTTTGCGATACCACTTGCCCTATTATTTTTGTACATAAAAGGTAACCACTCACCTTTAGGAAGTTCCCATGCTTCGAACCTCCCCCTCCGATAACGGATCGAACTTCTTCCTGACCATTTCAATAAATCGCTCCCCTCTCTTCTTTGCCGTCTCGTAGGTACTCAAAATCACCTCAAATACTTCAGCGCCAGTCCACGTCCTTCTACCACCGCTAATCTTGCGATGGAGCACGCCCTGGCGGATAGCACGTTCTGCATCGTTGTTGTGCCATGGCACGCCCTCATGATCCATGAACGTGAATAACATGTCCAGCCGTTTTCGGAGTTCCTTAGATATTCGTACGGTATCCTCATCGGTCCATTTCCTGTCAAGAAATGCTTTCATCTCTTCCTGAAACTCTCTCTTTGCATTCTCACGTTCTTTCATGGACGGGGGCGGATCTTTATCCGTATACTCAATTGCCCTTCTCAGAAGTGATCGAATTCCATCAACAAAATCTATAGCCTGTTCGGGAGGTCTTCCAGGTTTCGTTAATTTCGCAGGCTTAGATGTTAGGAGGCTGCGGGGTTCTATCCTGTGTTTGAGCTCGGCTCTCTCCAGCCACCGGTTCACGTGAAGGAGATCAAGCTGATGTCCCGAACA
>JAENXH010000236.1 GCA_016649585.1 Methanosarcinales archaeon | reverse complement strand
AATAAGGATTACGATGAAGGAAATAAAGGATATGATAGACGATTATTCCGAAAAGAAGCGGATTTATGATTATATTGAGGTGAAGGTGGTGAGCGAGTAAGGTGAGCAAAGAAACTGATGAGATAGCAGAACTAAAAGCGAGATTGGATCAGTTGGATATAGTAAAGGCAAGGATAGAGCACTGGGAGGTTATAACACGAGATAAGGAAAGCATGATAGATAGAAATATCCACCAGACATTAATATTCATTCTCAAAATATTCGATGATGAGGTAAAATGATATATACAAGACAAGAGTTAGAGGACCGAATTGCAGAGATCGAAGAGATACTTTGGATAAGTCATACTAAAGTTCCGTTATTGAGCAGGACGGAAATACGTTTACGACAAGAGGAGTTGAGAAGATTGAAGGCGGTGAACGAGTGAAATGATGAAAATACTTTTAGGAAAGAATAGTCAGATTATGTTGATACCTTCATCTGGTACTGTAGATATTGCTACTAAAAACGAAGATGGAGATTGGAAGATGCTTGATGAATGTACACTCCAAGACTTAGAAGCGGCAGTTGCGGCGTTGAAAGTGGCAGCCCAAACAAACGTTAGGAGCGAGTAAGATGTGGACGTTTCCGTTAATAATGGTTGTGTTATACGCCGCTCTCCTTTTAGGGAGATACATAGGGGTGGGAATAAAGAGGTGAAAAAATGGAACAAGAAGATTTAGATGGTTTTAGTGAGGAAGAAATAGAGAAGATAGAGAAGTCAAACGAAATAGAGATTCGATTGGCAGAAATACAAAAACTCATTTACGAATTGAAGTGGTCTCAAGAAAAACTTGAAGCGAGCGTAATAAAGAAATATGGCAAAAATCTCATAGAACTTTCGGTTAAAACGCTGGACAAAAT
>JAENXH010000235.1 GCA_016649585.1 Methanosarcinales archaeon | reverse complement strand
GTATGCACTGGCAATCCCCCCACGTACCGCATGCCCAGCGTGAAGGACCATTTACAGAGGTTCTCATTGGCAAGCCGCTGCATACCCTGGTTGCTGGCACAGGAAATCGACGCAATAGCTGCATTAGCATCTGAAGAAGCAGCAAAGAAATATAACCTCAGTATTCTCGCAGAGGATGTACAAGACCAAGAGAGCGTTACGAGATTCGTCGCGCTTTCCAGTCCGGATATTAAAACTGCACCGACTGGAAAGGACAAGACATCGCTATTGCTCTATTTGAAGGACCGCCCCGGGGCGTTATACGACGTCTTGGGCGAATTCGCGCAGCGAGGAATAAACCTTACGAAGATAGAGTCCCGACCTTCCAAGCGTGCGTTGGGGGATTACATGTTTCATATAGATTGTGAAGGTCATTTAGAAGACGATGAGATACAGGAAGTGTTAAAAGCAGTTAAACGCCGAACGGATAGATTGAAAATCTTAGGGTCGTATCCAATGGCAGTTAGCAATGCAACCACGAGATTACACAAGATATACACAAGAAAATGATACCTATATTCATAATGAAGGATACAATACAAATTTTAGCTTGCATCTTCAATTGTTTACTCGTGAAAAATATGGGGCTCTGCCCCCATGTCCCCGCAAGCCCTGAAAGGGCTTATGTGTAATCTTGTGGTTATAAAAGGAGATATACAAATACGAAATATATGAAAATCATAGTAACCGGTGGAGCGGGATTCATAGGTTCGCATGTGGTTGATCGCCTGATAGAAGAGAACCACGAGGTCGTAGTTCTGGATAACTTGAGTTCAGGAAATGAGAAGTTCATGGCACCTCATCTCGATAAAGACAATTTCCGGTTTCATAAAGTAGACCTATTGCACGACGATATAACCGGCTTTTTTGAAGATGTAGA
>JAENXH010000234.1 GCA_016649585.1 Methanosarcinales archaeon | reverse complement strand
GTTTGTCTTCTTTCTTCAATCGTGCCTTTTAAACCCTTCATTCGCTCTTTCGATTGCTCTATCTCTTTTACGCGTCTTTCCAATTCGTCTTTCTTCTCCGCTCTCGTCTTCTTCAACTTTTTCAATAACTCTATCTGGTTATCAAACTTTTGAATTCCCCATTTCTTTGCCAGTTTCAGCCCATCATCTTTGTCGTACAGCTCCAGTTGCCGCCTTCTTATCAACGTCGTGCTCCCCAGCTTGGGATGCCATACCCGTCCATAAGGATCTCCGTAAGAATCAAGAAAAACGAGGTCTATATTGTTATCCACTGCAAACTTGATTGCATCCGTGGAAATATATGCAGCCGTTGTGATCAAAATGCTGTCAACTTTGTTCACTGAAACTTCAAATACTTCATCCTCTTTTCTCACTAAAAAGCAGTTCCCCTTCTTCCTCAGGTAAGACCCGTATGTGTTAATCACCAATTGCATTTTTACACTTTCTCTTTCCTTTATGTTGGTTCTAATGTCATAATTATATACCGTAGCAGTAGTTCACGTTAATACCTTATATTATCTCTAATGCGCTCACACCCCCTTTCCCCCACTTCTTCATCTCTTTTTTATCCTCATCCACAAAGAGCAGGTTCACGGAGTGCTGCTATTTTGGGAAAAATACCGAAAAGCTTATATACTCCCTCATTACTTAATCATAGTGATAAAAATGGCTGAACTACCAATAGCACCTGTAAACAGGTTGATTAAGAACGCAGGAGCGGAGCGAGTAAGCGAAGAGGCCACTGAAGAGCTGGCGAAGCTTATAGAGGCGGAAGGCACTAAAATAGCGAAGAAGGCGGTAGCACTCGCTAAACATGCCGGAAGGAAGACCGTGAAAGCAGAGGACATCTTAGAAGCTGCGAAATAAGAAAGTTTGAGAGAAGGGGGAAAGGTAAACTAACCCCTCTTTTATTTTTTCGCATAACTAACGTAATGACACACCAAAGAGAATCCTCACATATTCATTTGGAAATTTAGGATTATTTCAAGAAAGCAAAGAAGGAATTCATAGATAGATATACCCTGACTTGCTTCTCTACCGCCTGTTCCGCTATCTCTAATTGCTCTACAC
>JAENXH010000233.1 GCA_016649585.1 Methanosarcinales archaeon | reverse complement strand
TTTTCAAGACATCCAAACACTTGTGATAATTGGCATAAACTTGGCATAAACTTGGCATATTTTATATAAACTCATAAAAAACACCTCTTTTAACACCTCTTTTAACAATAATTTCCTTAGTTATTAAATCATTTAAATCTTTCCTTAAAGTCTCTTTTGTAACAAAGGGACATAGGATCTGATATTCTCTATTCGTGATCCTATCGTGTTCCTTAATGTATTCGATGGCTTTCTTTTGTCTTTCGTTTAGCTCCAATTCAGATAACTCAGGAATTTTAGATTTTCTAAGTACAACCGCAAACCCGCCAGCCTCTTCTTTGAAGACAGGTTCTGGTAATCCAGAATCAACACAATTTCTTATAATGTCATTCGTTCCAGTTCCCCATCTCTCGATGTATTTTATCAGAAATAGTGCATGTGCAATTAATGGGTTAATTGGTATTGACTTGTGCTCTTTCTTCAGGTCTTCTGGTGTTAATGGTTCCGGTAACGTCCCGGGATTCCATACTTCTATCCGGTCATCAAAGATTGAAACATGGACATTTGCTGTAGAAGAATAATCCCTATGAGCAACAGCATTGGTAATTCCCTCCCTTATTGCATCCGGTGGATATTCCCATCTCTCTTCCCTTTCCACTTGACCTGAAACAGTCCACGCAGCCTTTCGAATGTTATTCAAAACGAATTTTTCCGCAGCATCTATTTGCTCATAACTGGATCCCTGAATGACTTTCATATCAATAAATGGCTTGGCTGCCTTAGTACCCTTAAATTTGGCACACCTCATCTCTCCTTGCAAGAAGAATTTCTGGGGTTCTTTTCCAAACACTAAAATAGCCGCATTCGTCAATTTTCCATTCTTTGTTAGGTTCAATCTCTCCAACGCCTCTTTTACGGAAATCTCTGAATTAATATCCAAATTTCTCTCTGTCTTTGCCTTCCTCAAGAACCATCTAACCTTCGCCCAATCAATATCATCAAAACTCGCTTCCTCGCATACCTGAGAATCCCACAGAAACTCCCTCCCTTCGGAGATGATACGCCTCAGTTCATTTACATCTATCTTCTGATTTGTTGAAATACTTAGGACAAAACAATCAACATTTTTCTATTCAGAA
>JAENXH010000232.1 GCA_016649585.1 Methanosarcinales archaeon | reverse complement strand
TTCACAGAGGTCAAACACTAATTTTAATGTATCTCCTGGTCCTTTATCCCGGAGCATCAAAGAGTCTCTTATCCATTCTCGCTCTCTTTCTTCTTTTATCTTCTCTCTCAGTTCTTCTTTTTTCATTGTTCCTCAGGAACCAGAACGTCAAATATCTTTTTACCGAACTCCGAGACCGAAAACCACGCTATTCCCACGCCATGCCGCACGAAATATTTGTCCCTGCCTCCCGCAAAGCCGAAATCAAGAAGCCCGAATAACCTGAGTGCCGACATGATTCTTTCTGCGAAAACGCCTAAAGTGAACTCAGCCATCATAATAAAATTGTCCACAAACTTGTCTTCTGTATCCGCCATCTCCATGCCGAGTTGATTTAGCTCTTCTTTAAACAGGTATGCCTTTTCTGGTTCGCACTGTGAGAATAGAAGAGCTATATCTCCTCTTCTTGCTTGCGCCCATTCCGGTCTCCCCCCACTATATGGGGCTAAAAACTTCTCCCAGCTCGTTTCAGTCCACATTGCATCGAAAGCACTACAAATTGCTCTTTTGGCGAAAGCTTCTTGAAAATATCCGTTCTTGGCGTTATCTCCAATGTGTCCTTCGCACTCACCGCGAACAAGCCCAAAGTCCTGCTCAGGTTGTAAAACAGGTGAATGGTTCTCGAATCCGGCTGATTCACGGTGCTTTTCAGCTCTTCCGGGCTGTTCATCGCTTTGTTCAATGCGAAAACATGCTTTCTAACGATGAAGCTATTTGTAGCAGTCAGTTTCATACCGTTATTCGCTGCGATGTAGTTCAGGAACGTCTGGAAATCTTTTAAAATGGTGGTATTGCTTGAGTTCAAATCTTCTTCTGAAAACGCCCGGTTAATCCCTGCGTTCACTTCATACGGGTGCTCGTAGTCCTCTTCTATCTCTCCTCCATAGCCCATTGACCATTCCTCGAAGTCTGCCTCCCAGGTCGCACTTTCAGGATTGAGTTCAAAGTAAGTTTCAAATCTGCGAATGTATCTCTGAGGATTTGCGCATGCCTCAAGTATATCCTCCAGTTGTTCCTTGCCTATTTCCTGCGTCTCGTATAGGAATTTGAAGAATTTCTTGAAAGCAACGAGTATAGCGCGAACATCGCTCTTAGTGCTGTTCAGCACCTTCCGGATATACCAATCTCCGAGATAGCTCTCGATATCTAAGCCGGAAACATCTAAAAGGCTT
>JAENXH010000231.1 GCA_016649585.1 Methanosarcinales archaeon | reverse complement strand
TGGTAGGTGTTAAGTAAAAATAGAAGCGAAATAAAAATAGAGGCGAGTAACAGCCGTTTCATCTTATCACTCATAATAAAATCACCGCTAAATGTACTATTAACAGAGCCGTTGATGAATTTAAAGATGTTGCAATTCTAACAACCTCCTTCCTTAGGATAAAGTCGTGCCGCACGCAAGCATCCAGAAGAAGAACAAGTTTTTATACTGTGGATCGTTCACGTGCTGATTCAATTCCTTTCTGCTCGTTAGTATAGCGAGATTTATTTTACATCCAACCACAAATGAAGTGAGCGATATACCTCTTCTATCCCCTCTTTAAACAATAAGAATTCTAATTTCTGGTCCTCGCCTGTCTTCGTTTCCCTAAAGGTAAACGGATGCTCCCACGTCTCGTTATGCTCGAGTGCAATGCGCTCTCCGCCTATAACAGCTCCATCCAGCCGCACCTCTAACTGATATGTCACCACAGCATATTCGTGATTCACCACACCTATGATTACCGCCCCCTCTTCTCCTACGCTCAACTCTGTAGGATAATCAGATGCATTTCCGTCTGGACCGAGGATGTAAAATTCAGTGAACTTCTCGCCTTCTTTTGGCGTTACGATCACGTAAATGACCATGGAGATCGCAAGCACGATTGCAACAATGAGGATAACCGACAAAAGCCTATCAATCCTCGTATTCTCGACTTTGAACGATTCTTTCACAGTCCCGAATGCCATCTCAAAATCAACCATAAACCGTTCCTCTTCTGGAATCCTGCTTCTCCTTACGCACGCCACCACAGCAAGTGCAATCGTAAATACTGACAGAACAATAAGAACAGGCGATAAGCGAATCCCGAACGGCGTGTAGTTCAATGCCAGGCCGAGCAGTGGCACAACTGCAATGCTCAATCCAAAACTCAAGGCGATCCGTTCAATACCATCCAGATCATCCTTCCGTGGGAATAATGCGGCGATTAACGAATATCCTGGTAGAAAGAGCACTAACGGAAGCCCAAGGATTATTCGTATCGGTGTCTCATTTAAAGGTGGGATGAGGACAAAGGGTATGCATAAGAGCGTGAGGAGCATCACTAATGCGAGGTCTGTCGGGAAGTGTTTAAGTATTTGCAATCTCATCCCCTCCACCCCTCAAAATACCAGATTGTTTCCTTTAAACCGTTATCTAAGTTATATTCGGGCTTATATTTCAATTCCTCCTCAGCTTTTGATATATCTGCCAGCGAATGCTTGATATCGCTTGGTATTGGTAAATCATGAACGGGCTTCAGATTTTTGCCGTGCATCGTAATGATCTTATCAGCAAGTTCGTTTACACTTTGGATACCCCTTTTCTTTGCCAGTTTTAGCCCATCATC
>JAENXH010000230.1 GCA_016649585.1 Methanosarcinales archaeon | reverse complement strand
AGTAGCCCGTTACGGGAATATCGTAGAACGCGGCGGGATATGTCAATTCCAGCTCGCGCGGAACAACCCCAAGCGGAGAAGTCAAGATAATCTCGTGAATACGGCCCCTATACCGTTCAATCGCTTCTGTGAACTTTAAGTGGGATGGTGATATAGAATACGGCTTCCGTGCGGAACAGGGCAAGAGCAGCAAAATTTTACTCATTGGAGGCTCGTATCGTTCCCGCACGCGGTTCGCAAACCGTTTCACTTCTATCCTTTTCAGCGATTCCATTGTATTTGCCATCATACCGTGGTTCCGAGCGACCGGCGTTCTCTTCTCAAAATACTCTTCCTCATCGAGGTCCATGATTCTTAATACTGCGGTTAAAAACGGTGATGACCGCACCTTCAGCTCCACGTACTCACGCAAACTGCCTGCTCTTATATGCGCCTTTACCTTCTTCACCTCTTTCTCTAATAGCAGCGTGTTATGCTTCGCTATTAACAACGCTCGTTCCTTGCTATTCTGTTCCCTTAACTCTTCTACCGTTAACGAAGAGCAAACACTGCAATTGCACGGCAACTCTTCCAACTCACGTAAGCTTACCTCACCTTCCTCTACCTGATAAATACCCTGGTAGCCCTGTATTACCGCATTCGTGTCATCGATTACGTCAACGCCCATGTAAAACAGCAGTGCGGCATTTTCCTCCGTCGCTATAGAAGGCACCCATAACGCGACGTCCGAAGGTATCGCGTTTCGCGCATCAATAATTCTACGGACAAATGCCCGTGGACTGTTGAGCAGAGCAGAAGCGAAGGATAGCACGTAACAATCGACAGATAAAGAAGGAATAGCTTCCTGTACCTTGGTAAACAAGGGGTGCACTTCCGGCAGGAGAACCGCACCTCGTGGAACGTCCCACAAATCTTCCCGGAATAAATCGTTGAAGTTAGGATCTTCTGCATGAATCACTTTGATTACTTCTTTATCGCTGCTTAAGGACTCAATGTGGAACAGCAGTGGCGTCTGCTTCTTCTCTTCATGTAGAGACAGAAAACCCAACCTGGCGGCGCCGTCTCGCTTCCTCACTTCGTAAAATTTGGTCATCTTCACCTTTTAAAAGTTTTTATCGGTTTTGAATCTTCGATTCTAATCTCCGATAGTCATAGGGGTATGCCAAATTACTACGGTTATTTATATTTATATACAAGTGAGAAATAACAGAATAAAGATAAATAGCACTGTTCGGCCATAAGGAGAACAAGAACAATGTCGTCTTTAAAAGCGCGAATGACTGAAATCATCCAGGAGCAACCGGAGGATGCAACCTACGAGGAGATCATGCGCGAGCTTGCCTTCGAGCGTATGGTAGAGCGCGGGCTGGTG
>JAENXH010000022.1 GCA_016649585.1 Methanosarcinales archaeon | reverse complement strand
TTCAAGACGATAAAGAGATAAACGTCCATGTCATCCATCTTCGGACGCTGCCCAGTGTTAAGAATGTCTTCAATTGCAAGGGGATGGATGCCGAAATGATTGCCGATTTTTTCCATAATCTCCACCTGATGGATGCCAGCTATGTTTATCCAGGTAACGGTCGGCGTGTCTTTGTATGGGAAACACTCCTCAATGGATTTTAATTCCTTCTCCTCATATCGCTCGCGATCATAATCAAAAAGGGTAATTACGACTTCTTCAACCTTCTTTTCGCCTACGTATACGAGGGCCCCCGGAGGGAGACCGCCCTTCTCTGACATCTTTTTAAAGATTCTTGGCATTATTTATCACCTCATTTTATGTCATGTTCATCACGAATTTCTCCAAATATCTCTTCTATTAGGTCCTCTAAAGTTACCAATCCTAATATTTCCCCATCTTTTGATTGAACTACCGCCATATGCTCTCTTCTCTTTTGCATTCTTCTCAAAACGTCATCTACTTTCATTTTTGGTGAAATTTTTATCATTTCTCTCATTATCTCCTTTACCAGCATATTCTTATCTTTGAGCAGAGCATCTTTTACATGAACCATACCCACGATATCCGCTTCATTATCGCGATAAACGGGAAATCTCGAATGCCCGGTCTTAACTGATTTATTAATAAGTTCTTCTACCGTATCGTTCTCCTGTAAACCAACCATCTGCTTCACAGGAACATATACTTCTTTTGCTTCCGTTTCATCAAACTCAAAAATTTCTTCTACAAGCTCTTTTTCATCCTTTTTTATTGTTCCATTTTGAACACCTAATGCCATCATAGTTTTAATCTCCGCTTCAGTAACAATTAACATCCCTCTTTTCTCTTTTCCCATTAGTTTTAAGAAAGCATCGGAAATTACGGCAAATGCCTTCACAACCGGGTAAAAAATCGTTCTTATTATATGGAGATATCTTGACACTTTAAAGGCAAATCGTTCATTATTTATTCCATAGGCTTTTGGCAGGACTTCTCCAAAAATGACTATAAGCGAGGTCATTACTGCTGTTGCTATGCCAACCCCAATATTCCCTAATAAACGTATGGCTATTGCTCCAGCAAGAATAGCAGCAGTTATGTTCACCAAATTATTGCAAACTACTACTGCACTTACCACTTCATCTGGGCTTTCTAAAAGTTTTTCAAGCAAAATAGCAGTTTTCTTTCCCTTTATTGATTCTTCCCTCACTTTAATTCTATCTGCTGATACGAAAGCCATTTCTGCCGCGGCGAAAAACGAAGATAATAAGACGAGAAGCCCTATTACTAGCGCTATTAACCACATTATATTTATTTTTAGGAGATGATTATATATATTTATTTCTGGAAGTATATTAAAAATGAGATTGTACGATCAGTAAATCAAAATTCTCAGCATTAGAAATAAAACTGCGAAATACCTCCACCCTTTCAAAACTGTGCTAAAACCTAATATCACAATTTAAAAAATAAAAAAGGAAAGCTATAGGAAATCTATAGCTTAGCTTTGAAGATGTAGTATCTTATACGCGCGATTATATCTCACTCAGTAACTACTTCTGCAAATGCAACCCTCCTTGATACCTTCGTTACCCGTATCTTCACCTCATCCCCTTTCTTCGTGTTGGGCACGAAACATACAAATCCCTCTACTCGAGCTATTCCATCGCCTTCTCTTCCTACGTCCTCTATCTTCGCGTCGTAGGTCTCACCAACGTTTATAGGGGAACTAAATCCCCTTCTTTCTCCACTGTATTCCATATCTTACAAAACCTCCATTTATACTTCCTTTCGCTTTTTATTTCGTCTGTGATGCAAAGAACAACCGCTTTCTTTTTGATCGCTTTATCCCTCCACACCACGTAATTACCTCTATATTCTTCCCGTATATAAACACTTGCAGCTAAAATCTAAAAACAGGACCTCCAATCTAATCTCTTTACCTCGCCGCTCGTGCTATCCTTTCCCGCTCCTCTTTCTTGCTTATCGAGTGGCACTTCGCATTTTTAGCTGCTGCTATTAGTTCATCGGCAAGGCATCGCTCTATGCTCCTCTTGCTCTTAAAAGCGCATTTCTGCGCTCCCTGTGTAAGGTAGCGTAACGCTTGCTCTATCCTCCGTTGTGAACTCACGTCCACTGCTTTGGGAACTAAAATACCTCCAAATCGCAACCGGATTGTTTCTTCTAACGGTCCTGCATTTTGGATTGCATCCACGAGCACCTGCAGTGGATTCATACTCGTAGACTCATATATCTGATCAAAAGCGTTTTTAACACTCTTGTAGTTTTTCAGTTTCTTCCCCGTGTTCTTCTCCGTCCGCATTAGTTTGTTGATCAGTAGTTCCACAATGCAAACCCGCGATTCCTCAAACTGCTGTTTCGCATGTCTTCCTCCACTATGCAGTGCTGACACAGGCTGTAGACTGATATGCTTCTCCAGGCCTATGTCTTTTATCTCCACCTCTGAAATGTCCCATTTGTCAAATATCTTATCGAAATGCATTTGTATCTGCATCAACATCACCTCATTGTCTTCTCTTTTCTTCCTCTCACTAATTCCTGTAACGAAATATCGTTTACCGCCACGACCTTAAACCGCACTCCTGAGAGGTCGCCGTACGACCTGCCTTTTCTTCCACCTATACCTTCTATCAGCACTTCGTCGTGCTCGTCTATAAACTTTATTGCACCATCACCAGGGCAAAAAGCAGTCACCTGCTTACCATTCTTAATTAACTGGACACGGGCACATTTCCTTATTGCTGAATTCGGCTGCTTTGCCTCTATCCCTACCTTCTCTAAGACAATAGCTCTGGACATGTGTGCGCCCTCCAAAGGATCCGCCTTCTTCGCGGATTTCAACACCCGTCGTGCATAGTCCGGGCTCTTCAGCCTGAACACCTTTCTTCTATTTTTTACCTTCCTCGCTGCGTATATCCCTCTTCCCATCTCTTTTTCTCCACAAGAACTGTACTGTACTACAGTACTAAACTAAAATTTACTTTCCTTGATAAAACGTTTTAGAAGTTTTGTATTTTTCGATGTGCATCATTTTATTATCACGGAGTCTACACCCAGATTTCTTTTAACCAGCAAGTTCACCTTCTTTATTCGCTCGCCATCGCGTCCTATTGCAATGCCCTTATGCTTTGTGAGAACCTCAACGTATGCGCACTGTTTGTCATTTTTGTCCAACAGTTCGACACTCTTCACAAGAGCAGGGCGAAGCAAATTCTCTATAAATTCCTTTAGATCCGGTGAATGTTCCACGACCTCTATATCCTTTCGTAGCATTTTTTTTACCTTGTTTATGTTTGCGCCACCTTTACCAATAGCCAAGCCCATGTCCCCCTTTTTTACCACCATTATCACCTTATTCGCTTCGTTATCCACTATGCAATCCTTGACTCCTGCACCAGTAGAACTCTCAAAGATTCCTATGCACCTTATTCCCTCAGTGTCTAACTTTACCGTCAGTTTTACTCACCTGCGCTTATCTCATATTGACATTCAATCTTTTCTCTTTAGAGTGAACGTTAGGGGTCAGAAGCCGTAAAATCTCTGAATCACCTGTATTGGTAATACATAAGGAAGCAATAGAATACGGTTTCCCACATGCAAGTCCAAGTTCAAGGCTATTCGCCGGATATTCATAAATGGTTCGTTCCTCTCTATCTGCATCTTCAAACACCCTTTTTATCTTCTCCGGGCAATTGGAAGCGTGGATGATAATCTTTGCTTCATTTCTCATAAATGCTTTTCTCGTCTCCTTAGACCCTATTAGTACCTTACCGTTCTTTAAAACCTTTTGTAATTCTCTATTCACATCTGAAAGCTCAACTGAGCCCTTTTTTGCCTTTGCCATCCTGTGTCTCCTATTTTATCTTAGCTCCATGCCTTTTTGTTTTACTTCCCGACCACTAATTCTACAGCGCCAGTTCCTAATTTTATGGGTTGGCCAACGATTACATTCTCTGTAACGCCCTTCAACTCATCCGTTTCCCCGTGTACCGCCGCCTCCAGGAGGTTATCCACGGTGACTTCAAAAGCGGCTCTTGAGAGAACTGATGCTTTCTCCCCCGCTATACCGTGCCTTCCTATTTGCTTCACCTCTCCATCCATCGTCATTGCATCTGCAATTAACGTTATATGGCGAGCATCCACGTCCAACCCTTGCTCATTTAACGTGTTTATCATCTCCTCTATTATCGCATTACGGGCTGCTTCTATGCCCAATACCTCCGCTATCTCTGCTATGTTATTCGTTGTGGTTCTCTTGAAATCTACACCTTCAATCTTCTGATTCTTCAGCCTTTTCAATTCCGAACCCACGGTATAGAGCACATATTCTCCACCAGACTCTCTTCGCGCTAAAACCCTTTTTATCCCTTCTATTCCTTCTATCAACTTCTTCGATACATCCTTCTCAAGTTTTGACAACTCATGGAAGGACTCAATACCCTCTTTATGTATTCTCAATTGTCCGTCTTCCATCTCGTCTATCTGCACATCCGCGCCTATATCCTCCATCTTTGCTTTTACTTCCGCCCTCTTCATATGCCTCTTCTCCAATTCCTTCTCATTTAGTGACAGCCACACGGACTTATCCTCTGTGGATGCTTTTATGTTGCCTATATCGCTTATGTGCGTCTCTTGTATCTTCATTGCTAACTCTTCTGCCTTATTCCGTTCCGATGCATACTCCTCTAATAGCTTAATCGTCATTGTCGGAGTAGAAAGCTTCTTTCTCGCATCCACTATCTCTATTATTCTTGGTAAACCGAGTGTGATATATATGGCACCAACACCCGCGTAATGGAAAGTGCGCATCGTCATCTGCGTTCCGGGCTCTCCGATGGACTGTGCGGCAACTATTCCAACAGCTTCCCGTGGATCCACCTTCGCTTTTTCATATTTGGCCACAACCTTACTCAAAATAGCATCCAGTTTCTCCCAGCTTAGCTCTATCCGCACCGCTCTTAATTTCTTCTTCAATTCGACTTTTATTTTATCTGGTAGCCCGCTTTTATTTACTTTTAGCTCTATGTCCCCCTGCTTAATCTCTCCTTCCTCTGCCTTGCCCAGCATCAGTGCTATATCTTCAGCATATGCCTCCTCTGTAAACAGTTCGGACATTTCTTCGGAAGTAACCGTTAATTCAACAGGCAAAAAATCTTCTTTTATTTGCTCCGCTATTTCTTCTTCTAACTCTAACTCAACATCCCTAAGTTTTTCCATCACTTCTTCCTTTCCTCTCGCCACGAGTTTCAGCCCCATATTATCTCGGCTACGCTATTACCCAATATAAGTTTCTTTGGTAAATGTTTGTTTGAATATATCATGTTTCCACTTTTAGCGATTCTCTTATTACTTCATCTACATCTACAAATTTCCCGGAATCGCTTTTCGATGGGTCCACGCCGTCATCGCCATATTTAAATTGCACGACGGTCCCTCTTGTTTCTCTTACCGTTCCGTCATTCTTCACTTCGAGGTCCTGTAAAGCATTGATAAGCCTTCTCTGGAAATACCCGCTCTGAGAAGTACGAACTGCTGTGTCCACTAATGCTTCTCTGCCCCCAACAGCATGGAAAAAGTATTCGGTTGGTGACAAGCCATCCTTAAAGGACGCCCTTACGAAGCCATGAGCATCTGCACTGCGGTCGCCGGGTTTAAAGTGAGGCAGCGTTCTCCCTCGGTAGCCCCGCTTTATCCGTTCCCCCCTAACCGATTGCTGACCTACACATGCTGCCATCTGCGTTAAATTAAGCATGGATCCTCTCGCACCGGATTTTGCCATAAGCACACCAGGGTTCTCTATTCCGAGATATCGCTCTGCAATGTCACCGGAATAATCTCTTGCACGACCAAGTTCCTGCATGATCAATAGTTCCAGCGTCTCCTCCAATTTCCTCCCAGGCAAAGCTTCCAGTTCTCCTCCTTCATACGCTCTTATTAATCTCTCGACTTTCTTCTCAGCTTCATGCACCGCCTCTTCCCTTATCTGCTCCTTCCCTTCCTTTGGAATATCCTCATCGCTTATACCAAAGCTGAAACCCGCCTGCTTGATATAATTTATGGCAAGTCGGGAAACATTTTTTATAAACGTTTTTGTAATTTCTTCCCCATGCTGCCTGAAAATCCGCGCAATTATTATCCCTTTAAACGAGCCCAACGCATTTTCATCTATTATACCGGATACCAAATTCCCGTCTTGTATCATAACGTATGCATCTCGTGAGCATTTTTCCTTCTTACATTCCTCTCCTCTTTCAACGCATTTCGCACACGTCTTTCCTTGGAATTCTAAGTTCAATCCTCTCGGTAATATCATGCTGAATACCTGCTTCTCAGTCCAATATGGGATAGGGCGTACCTCATCACCTTTCGTACCTGATACTTCATATCCCTCAGGTGGCTCAAAGGTTCCCGCAGGCTCTCCTAAATCCTCAACATCTATTTTATGCAATATGTCCAGCACTTTTTCCTTTTCAAACCTCTTCTCTCCTTTTGTGAGTAAAAACAAACCGGTGATATAATCATGGATACTGCCAATAATAGGTCTGCCAAATCGGGGTGATATTATGTTTCGCTGCACAGCCATCAGTATCTTCGCCTCTGCCCGTGCTTCTTCCGTTTGCAGCACGTGCATGTTCATCTCGTCGCCATCGTAATCCGCATTATATGGGGGACATACCGTAGGATTTAACCTGAACGTCCTACCGGGCATTATCATCACATAGTGCGCCATTATACTCAATCTATGCAACGAGGGTTGTCTGTTGAACAGCACAATGTCGCCATCCTGGATATGCCGTTCTACCTTCCATCCAAAGTCTAACTCCTCTGCTAACGTCTCATAATTGCTCTCGGTTACTTTCACTTTCCTACCGTCGGATCGTCTCACGTAATTCACACCCGGGTGAGTTCTCCCCCTTCTTACGGTCTCCCGCATCACATCAAAGTTCCTTTCAGTCACATTAACCGTGATTGTCAACTCCTTTGCGATCGCTTCAGGCACGCCAACTTCATCTATGTCAATATCGGGATCGGGAGATATAACCGTTCGAGCGGAGAAATTCACTCTCTTTCCGGATAAAGAACCCCTAAACCTGCCTTCCTTTCCTTTTAATCGCTGTGATATTGTCTTAAGGGGTCTACCACTCCGGTGTCTTGCTGGAGGGACCCCCGCAATATCGTTATCAAAATAGGTGTTTATGTGGTACTGAAGCAGCTCCCACAGGTCTTCTATTATTAACTGCGGTGCACCAGCATCCCTATTCTCCATAAATCGTTGATTGATTCTTATTATATCTACCAACTTATGGGTAAGATCATCTTCGCTGCGCTGTCCGCTTTCTAACGTAATAGAAGGTCTGGCGGTTACAGGGGGAACGGGCAATACAGTAAGGACCATCCACTCTGGTCTCGCGTTTTTTGGATCCATACCGAAAAGAGCTACATCTTCGTCTGGTATTTGTTCAAGTCGTTCTCTTACATCGTTGGGCATTAATCTGCGCTCTTTCTCATCTTCGTCTATTTCTTTATACGCAGTGGGTTTATCATATTTTATGCGCTGTTGAGGCTCACCGCAATACATGCAGACTCTACTCTTCGCGGCTTCCTTGAATACAAGCTTCACTACTTCGCCTACGTCCGCTTGCCTCTCTTTCTGCCGCTCTATCTCTTCCAAAAACTGTTTCCGGTCTTCTTCCCCTAGCAAGACTTTACCACATTTCCTGCATGTCGCAGTTAGTATCCGGTATATTAACTTAGCATATCCTATATGGATGACTGCAGCTTCAAGATCAATGTGCCCAAAATGCCCTGGACATTCACCCATCCGACCACCACAGGTCTTACATCTTAACCCGGGATCAATAACACCAATCTGCTGATTGACCAACCCACGCTCTATCGGAAACCCGTCTTCACCATAAGTGTCAGGGGTTATTATCCGCGAAGCACTCATCTTTCTTATCTCTTTCGAGGATAACAAGCCAAATTTTATCCCTTTTATCTTTTTCGTTCTCATTTCAGACCGCCTCTTCCAATTCTAACCGCGGAGCAATACACATCGCTTTCATCTCATCAAGAAGTAGTTTAAACGCATAGCTCATCTCTACAGGGTATATGTCGGTATCAGCACCACAATTTGGGCAATATAACGCCCCGGTTTTTATATCAGGACACGCAATCATACCACAATTCCCACATACCAGCTCAACAACTTTGTCGGACTCGTCCAATAACCTGTCCTTTAGCGATATCGCTGCCCCATACCCAATGAGGACATCTCTTTCCATCTCACCAAAACGAAGCCCACCTTCTCTTGCTTTTCCTTCCGTCGGTTGTCTCGTTAATATTTGCACGGGCCCCCTCGCACGTGCATGCATCTTAGCGGATACCAAATGATATAACTTCTGATAATACGCCACGCCTACAAACACATCAGCCTCTATTTTCTTACCACCCATCCCGTCCCACATCGTTTCTCTACCGGTGTCGGAGAAGCCCGCACGCTTAAGTGTGTCTCTTAAGTCTTCCTCGGGTTCACCGAAGAAAGCCGTCCCATCTATGTATCTGCCCTCTAATGCACCCGCTTTCCCACCTATCATCTCCAGCACGTGCCCCACAGTCATCCGTGAGGGGATAGCATGGGGGTTTATAATCATATCGGGGATGATTCCATCTCCGGTAAAAGGCATATCTTCTGGAGGTACAATCAATCCAACAATTCCTTTCTGACCATGTCTCGATGCAAACTTATCACCTATCTCAGGAACCTTCTGCTCTCGAACAGAAACTTTAGTTAATCGTCTATTGCTACTTGACTCCATGAGCACCACTGAATCTACCACTCCCTGTTCATTGGGGCGAGTGCAAACAGAAGTATCTCTTCGTTCTAAAGGGCTTAAAAGCTCTGTAGTTTCTTCTAAAAACCGTGGTGGACTTGTCTTCCCGATCAGCACATCATTTGGTGCTACTTCTATCTCGGAATTTATTATACCGTCTTCATCAAGTTGGTTATACGCTTCGTGGTTTCTCACACCCACAATCTCCATATCGGGTATCTCAAATCTATCCTCTTCCCCTCCAGGATACCTTGTTTCCACTCCTTCATACGTTCTGAAGAAATAGCTCCTACCTAACCCACGGTCCATTGCAGCGCGATTCAAAATCAAGGCATCTTCCATATTATAGCCTTCGTAGCTTAAAACCGCAATGACAAAGTTCTGCCCTGCAGGTCTCTTATCGTGGAGAATAATGTCAGCCGTTCTCGTCTTCACCAAGGGCTTCTGCGGAGTTTGCAAAAGATGCGTTCTGGTGTCGGTGCGCGTTCTATAATTCGCGGCTGGGAGTCCTAAAGATTGCTTCAGCATTGCACAGCCCATTGTATTACGGGGCGAGGAATTGTGGTCCGGATAAGGTATCAACCCAGCTACTATGCCTAAGATTAAAGAAGGGTCTATCTCCATATGTGTGTAGTCCGCCCCATCTGCTTTTGCTAAATCTGCTTCGTCCAGCGCTATCAGTGCATTCTCCTCCTCTTCTGCGTCCAGGTACTCTATCACTCCTTCGTTCACCAGGTCATCAAAGTTCATATCGCCGTCTACCAGTTTCACGATATGTGATTCAGTAACCATAGGCTTTCCCTTCTCCACCACTATAACCGGCCTTCTTGCCCGCCCACGATCAGAGTTTATCATTATATCGCTTCTATACGCATAATGGGTGACGTTTACCTGGGTGGATATCTCTCCTCCTCTTCTCTTCATTCTCATCTCTTCCACGAATCTCTCAGGATCAGTGTGGAACCCGATGAAATCACCATTCATGAACACACGAGTCCTGTTTTCGGCGCTTATCTCCAAAGAGCGAGCAGGGGGAATAACACCAAGTTCGTATAAAATGTTCTTAAAGCTCTCCCCGTCTTCTCCCACTGATATTTCAACCAGTTGTGAAAAGTTCTTTACCAATCCACAATTTGGGCCTTCCGGTGTCTCACTGGGGCAGATTTTTCCCCATTGCGTAGGATGCAAATCACGAGCTGCAAAGTGGGGCTGAGACCTTGATAGCGGAGAAATTATCCGCCGCAGATGGCTCGCTGTAGCCACATAATTGCTCCTCTCTAACAATTGCGAGACGCCAGCTCTACCACCCACCCAGTTTCCGGTTGCAAGGGCGTGCGTTATCCGTTCTGTAAGCACATCGGAACGGATCGCGGTAGAGATCTTTAGCTCTCTGTTCCGCATATGTGCACGTTCTAGCTGATACCTCATATCACGTATAAGTTTTGTAAATGAGACACGGAAAAGGTCTTCCATCAGGTCGCCCGCAAGCTTCAATCTTTTATTCGCGTAATGATCTTTATCATCCTCGCTTCTCTTATCTAAAAGCAGCTCATAACATGATTCCGCCATTCTTCCGAGGAAATGTGCCTTAGCTATCTTGTCGTCAAGGTGTGGGAGGAAATAGCGGTCTAAGATGTAATTAACGCGCTTTTCTCGATACTCCTTTGCCTGCGTTGATGCGATTTTACGACCTAATAGTTCTATCGCCTCTTCCTGTGTATGCACCTTGCTCTCTTCTATATTCCCCTTAATGTGCTTTTTTATCTCAGGATTATCGGAGACGGTTTTTAGTATTTCTTCGTCATTTTCGAGTCCCAACGCTCGCATAAGTGTCACAAACTCTATTTTCCGCCCTACAGCAGGGAAGGATACCTCCAGGATATCCTTTTTACTTATCTCTACCCTTATCGGGACTCGGAATCCCTGCTTAAGGGAAAAGACCTTTGAAACCACATTTTTACTTCCGTATTTCTCCTCAAAATTCACAAAAATAGTATTTGGCGCGAGGTCTTCCAGCGTGATTATTACATGCTCTGAACCATTTATAATGAAATAGCCACCAGGGTCGAGAGGATCTTCTCCTGCTACTTTCTTCAACCATTCTTCATATTCCTCTTCAGAAAGTTTTCCCCCTATTTTACCCTCACGAACCTCTTTGGATAGGTTGCATCGCTTCGACTTTAGCATGATTGGGAGTTCGCCGATTTCAACTTCTTTCTCATCCCTCTCAACTTCTATCTCGCCGTTTTCGTACTTCCTCACGATCTGCATGTCCAGATATACAGGTGCAGCATATTTCAAATTCCTCAATCTTGCTTGCGAAGGGAAAATTTCTTCAGAAGACCCATCTGCTTCCCTTGATTTTGGTATGCCCAGGCTTATTTTGCTGAACCTCACTCCCAGTTTATATTTTCCCCCCTCTTCGCCTTCGCTGCTGATAGAAGTCTCTATAAGTCTCTGTTCGGCTATTACTTTTTGCATGCCCACCTCAAGGAAGTAATTGAATGAATCGAGCTGATGCTGCGCTATTTTTTTCCTTTTTAAATACACCTTTGAAATAACACTCAGGTCTAACATATTGTACTCGCCCTTTTATTCTATAACCAGCCGGTAAGATAAAGATTTTCCTGCTATTCTACTTCTCCTCGTTATCCTCACGACGTCGTCCACTTCTGCTTTTATCTCTTTTATGACCGGATCAGATAATTTTATCTTAGTCAGTTGTTCCTTTTTTATTTTGTACGCATCCAAGAGCTCTGCTACCTTTTCCTCGCCTACTATCTCGTGCTTGGGCACCAACTCATGCTCAAGTATTGAAACTCTTTCTTTCTTCATTTATTTCTTTCAGCTTTGTTACGGGCTCGACGGGATTTGAACCCGCGGCCGACGGGTTAAAAGCCCGCTGCTCTACCTTTCTGAGCTACGAGCCCAATATTTTACTTTACCTTCCAAAATATGCCTTTTTAGCATTTCAAGGGCAGCATCAGCCGCCTCACGCTTGTTCCCCTCTCTATCTTTATGGAAGATATGCTTCTCGTAATCTACGTATTCTTTTGTTGCCAATGCTATATAAACTAATCCAACAGGCTTGTCAGGTGTTCCCCCGGTGGGTCCTGCAATGCCCGTAGTTGAAATGCCGATATCGCTACTCAAAAGCGTTCTAACGCCGCTTGCCATCTCCCTCGCACATTCTGCACTTACCGCACCTTTCTCTTCCAATGTTTCCCGCGCTACGTGCAAATGTTTCTCTTTCACTTCATTCGCATACGCGATTACACCGCCTTTATAATAGTCAGAACTGCCTGATACATTTGTTATCCTATGGCCTACCAGTCCACCCGTGCACGACTCTGCGGTAGCTAACGTTAGCCCTCTCTTTCGTAATGCATCGCCGACCTCTTCCTCAATCATTTCTTATGTTATTCTCTCCTTTATCCATAAAAATAAAGTAAAATGAGAGATTTCGCATGTGAGATTTTTTAGTTCTCTACGCCATGACGTATCTTTACTGCTACGCCGTGGTTAAAGATTTTTATCTCTTCAGCTGCTAACATAGCTTTTCCCGTTGCAAGCAGGCTATCAGTTTCATCCACTACGATAACTTCGTCATAAGCCCGTATCGCTGGATCGACGTCGATTGCGTGTTTACAAAATACCGTCTCGCCTTTTCTTACAAATTCGCTGCTCTCTTCATTCATAACCACCCGTAGCCGTGGATATTTGAGGAACTGATGCAGCCTTTCCGCTCCTTCTATGCCCAGTGTGAACAGCCCATCATAACTTCTGAGCGTGGCTATCCTCTTTTCCTGCTCTTTTATCTGAGCTATCCTTCTCGTCCGTGATAGAACAAATTCTACGTTATCAGGGAACAAGATTTCGCCCGCTCCTTTGCCAAACTGAAACTCTGCGATGATTCTCGCCTTTTTGAGTAGAATTATCCTATCCTTTTCTTCCATCTTATTCATCACGGTTGCACCATAAGGAATAACTAACGGTTAATGTTTTCTCAAACTCTCAATCGAGAGGTGTGGTTTTCCTTTTGGCCACACTACAGTTCCAACATTGCTATTTAAGATTTCCTTTTCTATTTAAGAACGTTTTAGTGAATGAAGCGACGAAGAAGAATAGAAGATCTCGCAGTACAGCGTATAGAACGGCTATTCGAGCTTGCAGAAGCAGAAGCACGGGATGAGCGCGAGCAGAGAAGTAAACGATATATCGAGCTTGCGCGTGCGATTGGGATGCGGTACCGGGCGCGAATACCGAAGCCTCTGAAGATGCGGCTATGCAAGCGTTGTTACGCTCTTCTCATTCCTGGAAGGAACGCACGAGTCAGACTCAGGGGGGATTATATGACAACAACGTGTTTGCGGTGTGGGCAGCAGATGAGACGCCCGTATAAAGCATCACGGGCTCCATCGTCGAGAAGAGGAGGGAAGGAAAAATGAGGTTGTGCTTATCTATAAGAAAGAGTTGAACGATCGAGTTCGAAAAGAAGGTTTTTTGCAATCTTCTTCTTTTCGCGAGGCAATTATGACGCTTGCACCGGCCTCAACAAGGGCGGTTGCAATCATATTTCCGATACCGGTTGCGCCGCCCGTCACCAGGGCGGTTTTCCCCTTGAGTGAAAATAATTTCTCAAACACCGACATTGAAAACTCCAAAGCCAAATC
>JAENXH010000229.1 GCA_016649585.1 Methanosarcinales archaeon | reverse complement strand
TGAGTATACGTCCTTCTTCTATATCCTTCAGCCCATGCTCAATCTTCTCTCGCACATAGATATGATACTGGATATCTTCGAACGACGAGTCATCAGGGATCTGCTCAAGCATCTTTCGAACTTCTTCTTTTGCTGTACTCATTCTTTAATACCACCTTAAACTATGTGTATTTTAGCTAAAATAATTGGTGGTATATTTATATAAATTGATGATACCGTAGTGACGGAGTAACTACAAATGATCATAGGGACGAGAGGTAGTAAACTGGCGATCGCGCAGACTGAGAAGCTGTGTGAACGGTTGCGAGCGTTGGATGTGGGATACGAGATAAAAACGGTGCGGAGTTTAGGCGATGTCATAACGGATAGGGGTTTATATGAGATGCCGTCAGAGGGCGTTTTTGTTAAGAAACTCGATACAATGCTTTTAACCGGTAAAATAGACATTGCAGTGCATTCCATGAAGGATATACCTCTGGAAAGGGATGAAAGGTTAGAGACCTCCGCGGTTTTGCCTCGTGATTCGCCTTATGATGCGCTGGTGTCGAAGTATAGTTTGGATGACATGCCGGATGGTGCAGTAATAGGAACCTCAAGTGTGAGGAGGGAGTATCAATTTTTGAACTTCGTGGAGACGAAATACAGAGGAGCAGAAGGAGAAGTAAAAGTAAAAATAAAGGACATCCGGGGTAACGTGGACACGAGGATTAACAAATTCCAAAGTGGCGAATATGATGGCGTAATCCTTGCTGAAGCAGGACTTGAGCGGTTGAATCTGAATATAGATTATGAAAGGCTGGATTGTGACCCGTTTGTGCCTTCACCTGGGCAAGGAATAATTGCGATCGTTACGAGAAAAGGGTCGGAGGAGAGTGAGATTTTAAAAAAGATAGACGATGCGGACACGCGCGTGGAAGCGGACGTGGAGAAGGAAGTATTAAAAGAAATGGGTGGTGGATGTTCGCTTCCAGTAGGGGTGCATGCCCGTTGCAAAGGCGAAGAGGTGGAATTAGCCGTTTATGTCGGTTTTTCTGATGAAAAATATACGTTGGAAAAGGTAGTTCTTAGTAAAGATCGCTGTTTGGAGGGGGCGAGAGTTTTCATTTCGGGGTTGGATGATAGCTGGCAATTACCTCACAGCCGATAAGTAGATATGCACCACAAGGCTGGAGAAATAAATAATGGTGTAAGATACATTGATACATACTACATAATAAAAATGAGCGGTTTGAAAGTAGTTTATGATGGGATCGGGGAATCAAAACAAGGAGAAAGGTGAAATACATGAAACTGGGAGTTTTTCTATGCACGTGCAACAGCACCATGGACATAGATTTTAAGAATGTCAAGAAAAGCATAAAGAAGGAAGTTGAGGTCGTTGAGA
>JAENXH010000228.1 GCA_016649585.1 Methanosarcinales archaeon | reverse complement strand
CCTTACTTTTTTTACCCATTTCCGCTCAAAGCACTTTTCGGTAAGACTCATCTAGCCTCCCCTCTCCGGTGCGGAGGGTATTGGGCGTGTTTTATATCAACAGCCGCCTCTCCTTGGATTTTTACCGATTTCCGCTCAAGGCCCCAGTTAAATAGATGAAAGAGATTTAACCCCGGTACCATCTTCCGGAGCTACGGGGCGGGCGGGGCAAGCACTTTTTGGCATTCTTATTCGCCGTGTGCGTGGTGCGTGAGGCGTGTCCGTGGGGCGTGTGCGTCGAACGTGAACCGTGTACGTAAAGCGTGTCCGTGGGGCGTGAAACGTGATGAGTGTGTGTGAGCCAACTTACCGATTTTTGCTCAAGGGACTTTTCGGTAAGCTCTCACCGCAGAGCCGAGGGCACAGAGAGCGAAAGGAGCGTTGTTTGAAAAAAGAGTTATTTGACACGGATTCGCTTCGCGAATACACGCCTATCATTTCTCACCCCAGTACGATGCACGGCACCTACGGGGCAGGCCCCAGTTAAATACGCTGCGCTGTCTTTTGCAAAGAATTTAACCCCAGTACCATCCAATGGAGCTACGGGGCAGTCCCCGCTTAAATAGCCTACGCATCCAGCAGTGCGATCCGGGCTGCAGGGGGCTTCATTCCCTCTTTTTCTACCACTGACAAATATCTTTACATTGTGTGTTGGAATTTAACCACAAGAGTAGGTTATGTAATTTGTATAAATATTAAGTAGTTATTTGCTTTACTATTTTGCAGTTTAGCTTATATGTTGCGATTTGAACATAACATGGCCTCTGTACGGCAACAGGGCCTGTTGCTGTGAGCCAAGAGGCGGGAATTTCTCCCTTAACCTATCAAAAACACACAGATTTCGGCATATTTTCTCGATACATACGTTGTGGCATGCTGATTGCTTGATATAAGGAAAAAGAAAAATAGAATTAAAATAAGCCGCAAAATCACTCTTAGCCTGATAAAGGCAAACTATCTGAAAGGATAGGACGCAAAGCCGCTGGCCTAAGTTCCGAGAGAATCGGGATACGGTAGCAGGGTTGCCGGGCGAAAGCAGCACCTTCTGACGATGCTGCGTTTCGCGCGGAGAAACGACAATCGTTGGAAGGTGCGGTCATGACAAGCCATAGATTTTTTGGGTGGCAATCTCTTCGCTCCGTGCGGAAGCGAGTCCTCCCCTCTGTTTTCTTCTGTTGCGTTCTCTTCATAGCTCTATTTTATATTACACCACCGGCATACGCACTTGACGTTACCCTCGCGTGGGACGCCAACACCGAACCCGATCTTGCCGGGTACAAGCTCTACTACAAAACGGGGTCTTCGGGTCCGCCTTATACCGGAACGGGGGCAGTCGAAGGCAGCTCTCCCATTGAC
>JAENXH010000227.1 GCA_016649585.1 Methanosarcinales archaeon | reverse complement strand
CGTATTTGTGTCAGATCCCGCAGCTAAGTTGTTTGGTGGAGGTGTTATGGCCATACTGGGATTATTAATGCTGATACCAGGCTTAAAAGAAAAACCTGGCTCTAAAGAAGAGTAAAACGACTGTGAAAGGAGCAAAGAAAATTGGGCAATCCTTACTAAAAAACAATAGAACCTTCAATATTCAACCAACACCACCCGCGCCGGCGCTCCTTCGCTGTTCCTCAGTTTTAACGGCAGCGCAACCAAAAAATACGCGCCAGGTTCGATTTTACTCAAATCAAGTGTTTCAATAATAATCACTTCGTTTTCCGTTAACAGTTTGTGGACGGGATGTTCCTCGGTCTCATACATTTCAATGGACAGATAATCGATACCCACAACCCGCACGCCGTTTTTGACCAGAAGCTCAGCAGCCGAATAATCGAGCGCCACATAGTCCTTGTGAAACGTCTCTGATTTGAGCAGCTCCGAATTCCTCGTCTTAAACAGGATTCGCTTATAGGTTTTAAAGTCAATATCTCGTAACTCATCTGCGGTTATGGTATCAGCATCTATCTGGACAACCAGCGCCTCACCAATTAAATCGTAAAGGTTCAACTGATCTACCGTTTTGCCATCCGTTGTAAAGTGGTAGGGCGCGTCAATATGCGTGCCGATATGGGTACTGCAAGTCAATCGAGAGAAATTATACGCATCGCCGTTCCTGATTGACGTCTCTTGCCTCAGCTTTACATCCTGATCGCCGATCCACTTCAGCATTCCAGGATATATGGCTACGGACAGATCATAAATTTTAAGGTTCTCCATCTCTTTCTTTTTCCAGCTATCTAAGCCTCTAACCGCTTCACATACAAATCTTCATAAATGGGGCCCTTAGGCGTAAGCGTGCTCTTCTTCAATTTCAACTCTTCTACAAGCATCTTCCCCACCTCTACCTCCTGCAACGCCTCTATCTTCTTCAACACCCGCCTTAGTTCGTTCTTCGGCCGTAATGGCTTCTTCACTCTGCAGAGCGTAACGTGTGCACCGAACCGCTTTTCAAGCGGAAATCCCAATGCATGCATCTCCACTTCCACTTCCTCTTGCAACGCCTTCAACTTCTCCGCACCTCTCTCCATGCCCACCCAGATAACCCGTATGTTCCGTGCTTTATCCAGCGAAGCCGCGGGAAAGAATCCCACACCGCGCAGTTCCAATTCAAACGGTTTTTGACTTATTCCTGCCAATGCGCTCTTAATTTGCTCCACAGCATCGTCTGGAACCTCACCGAGGAACTTTACCGTTTGGTGCGTCTGCTTCGCATCCACGAATTTCACTGCACCCGGTGTAAGTCCTAACCCTGCAAATTCCTGCTGTATTCCTGCTATCTTTGCTCTTATTTCCTCAGAAGATAAAGCCCAACCTGTATGTAAAACC
>JAENXH010000226.1 GCA_016649585.1 Methanosarcinales archaeon | reverse complement strand
CTATTGTTTCCGCGACAGCATCGCCGGTAACGATGTGATTCGACCCTGACGGGACTTCTTTTATTACGCCTCCTGCTATTTCTACCGCTAAGAATTCTGTATAATGCGCCAAATCCGAGACGAGCACGAGATCGTCTTTCTCAATGAGCGAGGCTGTAACAGCCTGAAAACCCCGTCTCGCACCAGGCACAACTCTTACTTCGTCCATACCCACGAACTCAGCTAATTCCGCGTGGAACTCGTCCACCGGCGGTTTTCTTATCTCATCCAGCCGGCCCGTCAGACACTGATCGCAGACCGAATAGCCGTCCCCGTAAGCAATAAGCGCTTTCCTCGCTTCTGGCGTTAGCCGTCCACCCGCTTGAATAGGATTGATATTTATGAACTCTTCCTCTCTCGTCCTCAGTTCGAGTCCAGCTCCAGCATGCTTAATGGGGTTTCCTTTGCCCTCTTTCAATTCTCGTATGATAGTCTCTAAGCGAGCTATATCGTTTGAGAATTGCGCTTCTTCGTCTTCGCCAAGTTCAGTCGGCAATGCTTTTCTGAAGAGCTCTCTCAGTTCTTCAAGTGCAAATAAAGCTTCGTATATCTTTCGTACTCTTATGTCCATTTTACGCCTTTTATGTCTGAATATATCTTAATTATTATTAATGATTAACTCTTACGGCTTCGGTAGGATAGTTATAGACGGAAACGCATTCACAACCGACGTAATTATCTTCTCTTAGTCCTGTATCAATATTGCATCATGCATCTTGAAACGTGGCAGCTATACTATACAAATTCAGATGTCGTATTATCGGTTTATTCATCTCAGCGATAGCGAATGAAAAAATCTTTAAAATCTCCCGTATAATCTTCCCAGGTGACTTCAACTGATGAAATCTTCGCGGGCGGTGTCCCATAATGACAAAAATCTATTAGCTCCTCCACTTTTAACTTCTCGCCTTCAAACACCGCTTCTACTCCGCCATCTTTCAAGTTTCGCACCCAGCCCTTCACGCCCCGCATATTCGCCTCTTCTCTTGTTGCATAGCGAAAGTAAACACCTTGCACGCGTCCTGTAACAACCACATGTGCTCTTGCTTTTGATTCCATTTTCCGCTTAGTCGCTTGCTTGTCTTACTTACTTAAAGCACTCAAAAGTATTTATAAATAGCTTAAATATCTATATAAGCTAAATACGAGCCGGTTTAGAGAATAGAATGAAAACGATTGAGATAAAAGTCATTCCCAACTCAAATGAGGAGGCGGTAGTTGAAGCTGAACCATTAGTAGTGCGAGTAAAAGAACCGCCCACAAAAGGTAAGGCTAATAAAGCGGTGGTTAAAGTATTGTCAGAACACTTCATGCCCGGGTAAGAATCGTTTCGGGCACGAAGAGCAGGCGGAAAATTGTGGAGATAGAAGAAGCGAGATAATACGAAAGTTACCGCGTTTAAACAGAACGTTTTTATGTTGCATAAACAAAGATATTTTTAGGAGGGATAAACGAAATGGAGAGCGTATTTA
>JAENXH010000225.1 GCA_016649585.1 Methanosarcinales archaeon | reverse complement strand
CTATGAGTTTCGCGGAGGCAAGCCAGTTTGTCGCTGCGAATGCAAGCGGGCCTCTATCTACTTCTGAGCCATCTTTGAACGAGCATTTATTGTCTAAGAATTTAGGAGCTTCAAATGTAGCAGAGAGTGCATCTTTTATGTGTAAAACACCTTCTCGTTTTGTCTCGAAGCAGTCGCTGAGTTCCCCCGTCATCACTACGCCTACTGCTTCTATCTCTGTACCAAATTTATGGTTCACTTCTGTCAGCACATCGTAGAGGCTCTCCTTATCTTCCCATAACGGTGCGTACAATGAACCTACGAATCCGTCCGATGTGGCGATTTTTGTATTTGCGCCTCCTACATCTATACCTACGAACATGGAATCTTTACCAAATTTAAAAAGAAAAGTTAAGTAAAGATAATAGTGTTTCTTGCGTGGTAGCATTCTTTGATTGAAACATGACCGAGAGCGGAAAGAGCAGGAAAAAGGACTTTAAGGAACGGATAGACCGCTTGTTCAGCAGTGTCTACGCTTGTAGTAAGACGGTAGAGGCGGAGTTAGGCAATCTAAGCGGTATAAAGGGCGAGCTGAGCGGAATCATGAAAGAGCTGGAGAGGATAAGAGCGCTGTTGACCGAGAAGAAAAAGCTGAGCTCAGATAAGCTGGAAGAGATAGGGGATGCCGTGGAGATCTTGGAAGAGGAGTTAGAGGCCAAGCGAAAGAAAGTGAAGGAACGATCAACGGGCAAGGAAGGGGAATATTTGACCGCGTTACAATATCAGAAGGCGGAACTCGAGAACTACAAGCGCAGAACGGAAAAGGAGAAACAAGAATTTGGCGAATATCTTATCAAAGGTTTTACACAGGATTTACTGCCAATTAAAGACTCGTTAGAAGTTGCAATAGAGCATGCAAGAGAGGATGAGAACTCCGAAGGGCTATTAAAAGGCGTGGAGATGACCGTGAAGCAGATCAACGAGCTTTTGAAGCGAGAGGGGCTGGGAGAGATAGAAGCAGAGGGCGAGCAGTTCGACCCGTTCAAACACGAGGTCGTTGCAAAGGAGATAGCCGAAGATCATCCAGAGAACACGGTTATCGAAGTGATGAGAAAGGGCTATATGTTCCGTGGAAAGGTTATCAGGCCTGCGATGGTGAAGATCGCGACAAAGGAGTGATGGATAATTAAGAGAGGTAAATAGAGATGAAGGTTTTCGCATCGTGGAGTGGTGGTAAAGAAAGCTGTCTGGCATGCTATCGTGCGATTTCGAGTGGTCTTGATGTAGCGTATCTGCTCAATTTCGTAGACGAGGATGGGAAGAGGTCAAGGTCGCATGGCGTTCCTTCGTATTTGTTAGCTCTGCAAGCCGAAGCGCTGGGGATACCTATTGTTCACGTACGAACGACATGGGGAGAATACGAACGTAATATGAAGGAAGCGGTGGGGGAGTTGAAGATGGAGGGTGTGGAAGGCGGTGTCTTTGGAGATGTTGACATTGCAGAGCATCGCGCATGGAACGAAAGAGTCTGTA
>JAENXH010000224.1 GCA_016649585.1 Methanosarcinales archaeon | reverse complement strand
TTGACTGACCCGTTCCGTATCGGTTATCGAACATCATCTTCGTCTCAGCATCGTTCACCGCGATGACCGGAAATCTCAGCCTTCCTTCGGCTGAAAGCGCCCTTAACCTTATTACCCCGGTTGTTGTCTCCTCGCAGCCGCCCTTAATTCCTTCAAGACTTTTTTCATGCACTCGCGCGATTGTATCTGCCCCATCGTCGAGGGTCACATCAGGACTAATCTTCAGCGCCTCATCCAAGCATTCATAGTACTCCCTTTCATTCTCACCACGGAAGGCATATACGTTTATTCCATCATCCGCAAGTGCAGCGGCGACATCGTCCTGTGTGCTGAGTGGATTTGAGCCAGTTAATGCTATTTTTGCACCACCTGCACGCAAGGTTAAGATGAGGTTTGCCGTTTCTACCGTAACGTGGAGGCATGCTGCGATCTTCACACCCTCCAGCGGTTTTTCTTTTTCATATCTCTCTCGTATGATCTGCAGAACAGGCATATGTCTTCTTGCCCATTCTATGCGCTTCTTTCCGTCATCCGCAAGTCTTATATCCTTAATGATAAAATCTTTCATCATGCCACCTTCAGTTATGTTGCTGAACTGATGGGTACTACTATAATAAAAACCTTTTTATCTTCTTATACGTTATTCGAGAAGTGAAGGTAAGTGAGTGTGTAGGTAGGTGAAGGGGAAAATAGAACATGATTGTAAAAGAGGTACTCAATGAAAGCGTCTTGACGCTTGCTGAAGCTAAGGAAATATTAACACTTCAGATGACAGGTGGCGGGGAAACGAAAAAGAAAGAAGGGGAGGAAGAGGTGGAGATACGGTATGAGCGAAGAAAAGCCACTGAGCATACAACAAAGTTTGCTAAAGGTAGCGCGAAAGAGTCAAGGGCGCTGATAAGCGAGCTGCTCGGATTAGCAAAGATGAAAGAGGGGATAGCTATACGGATTGCAGATTTGATGCCAAAGAGCCCCAACGAGGTGCGGGCAATCTATGCGAAGGAACGATTTACGCTTACCGAGGCGGACATAGAAGGAATACTCGATTGCGTTGCGAAGTATGAATGATTGAAGTGGGATGTGAGGTAAAGCCTTTCTGGGGGGAAGAATGGATGAGAGGGTATGAGTATGAGAGAAGGGGTAGGATAGAGAAGGGAAGGGGGGAGGTAAGGCAAAAGAGACGGGAGACGAATGCACGAGTCCTCGATTATTTACCCTACGGGCATCCTAATGACTCTCGACCGGTATATCAGAAGAAACCACTTGTTCATACAGTTGGCGAAGATCAATTCGTCCTGATGGAACTTTCGCCGAAGAAGGATCAGATTCCCGCGGTGTATGACCGTGTATATATAGGGGAAGGCGAGCGGGAAGTAATAGACCATGTAACCAAGCGATTGAGATACGAGGAGTTAACGCCGACGGCGAAGGTGGAACTACCATACGTATTGGAAATAATAGTAAAAGAGAATGAAGAGCGGTTCATGAAGACATTTAACGATGCAAAGCCCATCACCACGAGAT
>JAENXH010000223.1 GCA_016649585.1 Methanosarcinales archaeon | reverse complement strand
TATTTTTGAACCACGCCACTGAATATTCTCTCCTGCTCAGTCCTCGTCGTGAAATAGACGTCATCAAAAGCCATATTTTCCAACTCTTTTACAATGAGCCGGATCTGGACTTTTGTGATTGGCAGTCTCGCAAGCCTATTCGTGTAATATCCCATTGGTTTTGCCTTATCGTCCGATATATTTTTAACCACGCCGCAGTGAATGCAATATGAATGTGGCTTCAACCCTCTGCTTCTTCCCACGTATTCGTAGGGCAACCATACTTTTTCCGCAGCACCACAGCTTTCATGTTTACAATTAGCCATATTTATTTTTATTGTCCTTTTGGTAAAGGTTTTCTTTCTAAGAGGGTGTTTGAAAAGTACCAAACTCCTTTGAAATTTGTAATTATGTTTAATTAAGGGATGTATGGAACGGAAATCATACCCCAGCGATTTAAACGATGCCGAATGGCAAATCATTGAGCCTTTAATCCCGCCAGCGAAAACTGGCGGTAGACCTCGCGAACAAGATATGTGTGAGATAGTCAATGCAATGTTCTATTTGCTGCGCGCTGGTTGTTCGTGGCGGATGCTTCCCCACGATTTTCCTCCCTGGCAAACCGTATATTATTACTTCGCCCAGTGGAGAGATGGTGAGATTTTTAGGCAGATGAATGATATGCTGCGTGCCAGACTTCGCGTTGCTGCGGGTCGAGAAGAACAACCGAGCGCGGCAATTTTGGATAGTCAATCCGTAAAAACAACAGAAACAAAAGGCGAACGCGGCTATGATGCCGGTAAAAAAGTCAACGGACGCAAGCGGCACATCTTGGTTGATACAATGGGATTGCTGTTGATGGTCGTTGTTCACATTGCCAGCGTCCAGGATCGTGATGGTGCCATGATTGTATTACAAAAAGCAAAACAGAGCTTTTGGCGGTTGCAGTTGATCTGGGCTGATGGAGGATATGCCGGAAAATTGGTGGATTGGGCAAAAGAATCATGCCAATGGATTTTGGAAATTGTCAAGCGAAATGGCGAAGTCAAAGGATTTCACGTGTTACCTCGTCGTTGGGTTGTTGAGCGAACATTGGCCTGGATCGGACGCTATCGCCGACTCAGTAAGGATTATGAAAGTCTGACCCAAACCAGTGAAACGATGATTTATGCCGCGATGGTTAATATCCTGATAAGACGTCTGGCGCGAAATAATCAAGCTTTAAGATCGTAAATAGACTTTCTAAACACCCTCTTAGCGATCAGTCTGCAGGTGAAGTTGATGATGCAGCTTCCTAGAGCTAGATGGGAAACGGCATGGAACTTATGGAAGGAGATGAACATAAAAGGTGTTAAAAGGAGATTCAGCAAAAGAGAAGGCGTTGATAAAGCTCTGATGTGGGGTGCCATAAGGAAACTTAAGAAGAAGAATGAAGAGCTTGAGGCTGGCTTGAAAATGCGGGACGAGTATTTGCAAGCGCTCCTCTGGATGCCCCGCTAAACACCCGTTAATAGCAAATTCAGCTATTATATTATATTATATTATATTAATTAATACAAT
>JAENXH010000222.1 GCA_016649585.1 Methanosarcinales archaeon | reverse complement strand
TGCGGAACTCAGCAAGAGAATTTTATGGAGATACGCCGCTGGAGGAAGTGGTAATAACGGGTGGCGAACCCACTCTGGATCGAGAGTACCTCGTAGATCTAATATCACAGCTGAAGGAATTTGTTGGTGGGATAGTGCTGGACACGAACGGGTATCTTTTAGACAAAGTGTACTTACAGGAACTCATAGAAGCGGGTTTGACTGAAGTCACGTTTGACTTGAAGGCGTGGGATGAAAAGCTGCATGAGTGGTACACGGGTTATTCAAACCGAAGGATATTGGAGAATATACAAAATGCGTATGGCAAGGTAAAAATTGTGGTGAACACGGTTTTTATACCGGGAATTGTGGATGAGCGCGAGATAGAGCATATAGCACGGTTTTTATCTGAGATAGACACAAATAGCGAGATAGATTACCGAATAAATAGATTCCGAGCGGAGTTAAGCTATGAGAAGGTATCAAGGAATCCATCTCCAGAGGAGATTGAGCGTGCTTACTCGATTGTTGCTGGATATATGAAAAACTCGGTGATAGGCAAGAGTTGCGTGCGAGAACGGAAAGTCGGCGTGAAAAGGGGCTGGATAACCGTGTTTCCAGATGGAACCCTGAAGCGGCGGACGTTAGATGATTATAGGGAAGAGAATAAAATGCTGAATAAGAGGCGTGTTACTGTCGTTTAATAATAGATACTTGATCATCTGTGAGAATAACCATTCCAAACTATCGGGTTGGGATACGGCAAACAAATGATACGAAAATTTACCAATTCGGACCTGGATGCGATTTTAGAAATAGAGGCGGAAGCGTTCCCAAAATCGGCTTACAACGGTTTTATCTTCTTGTATTATGCAGAGGCATATCCCGATAATTTCCTGGTATACGTATGTGACGATACAGGAACGGGGCTGAGCGAGCTGAGCGAAATCGTTGGCTATATCATCTTTTATCCTCAAGGGCATATCGTGTCCATCGCAGTGCGTTCTGCATACAGAAGAAGAGGAATGGGAACCGAGCTTGTGGAGGCGGTCTTAAAAAGAGCGAAAGGTATAGCGAGTGTTGAAGTGCGTGCGAGCAACGAAGTGGCAAAGACGTTTTATAAGCGCTTGGGCTTCTCACTGCGAACTGTAATCCCACGGTATTACGGTGATGAAGATGCGCTTCTGATGGTACGAACAGGTATGATATAGGCACCAAGCGTTTTTGGTGAAACGTTTCTTATAGGTTTGTTGACTGGTTATTATTTTTAATTTGATATCCGCTTTAGATCAAAAACGCCCCTATTATTTATAATTTCTTTTCTGGCGTTTTCAGCGTCTAATTCACCATTCTTAATCATACTTAATATTTCAAAAAGGTCGTGTGTAGTCATCAAGGATAATTTTTTGCTTATTTGAAAGCCAGTACCAACACACGCCCCATAGCTCCAACTTACTTGTTGCTCAAAATGACCATCATTTAATATTTTGTATGTGTTTAGCTCTCCAACCTCAGCCTCAACATCTCTAAGCTATTGAGCCCACGCTGTGCCCATGTCGCCAAGA
>JAENXH010000221.1 GCA_016649585.1 Methanosarcinales archaeon | reverse complement strand
AGTATAAATAACAGACCCCCAGAAGCGTGGTCGGGCTAAATGCAACATGCAACAAAAATGTTTCCGTAACACTCTTATGATGGACAACGTTTTTCTTAGTGCAGGTTCTTTTTAAAAAAGAAAGTGCGATGACGAGAATATTCCACATTGCAGACACGCATATAGGCTACTCGGCATACCGGAGGATGGACGAAGCGACCGGGCTGAACCAACGAGAAGTGGACACCTACGCGGCATTCAAGCAATTCGTGGATTTTGCCGTTGTTGAAAAGCCCGAGGTGATAGTACACGCGGGTGACCTGTTCGACTCCGTAAGACCGACGAATCGTGCTATTTCGTTCGTGCTCGGGCAATTAATACGGCTAAGCGAAGCGGGAATTCCTTTTGTGGTGATCTCAGGCAATCACGAAACGCCCCGTTTGAAGGAGACGGGCAGTGTATTCAGCCTGTTTGAGCATATTCCCGGTATTCACGTAGTTTATGGGAATAAGTACGAACTCGTTGAAATTGGCGATCTAAAGGTTCATGCGATTCCACATTGCGATGATATTGAGGGTGAGAAGCAGAAAATGCGGTTGAACCGCGACAGCACGGGGGGGGTTAATATCGCACTGCTCCATGCAGGCGTTTACGGCGCGGGGAAGCAGATGTTTTTGATGGACGAATTCAACGAGCAACTGATTACTATTCACGATTTGACCAACTTCGATTACCTCGCATTGGGGCACTATCACAAATACATAAGAGTACGAGACAACGCATATTACGCGGGCTCGACCGAACGATTCAGCTTTAACGAGGTAAACGAGACCAAAGGCTTCCTGGAAGTCAGATTGGACGGCGATGGCGAAAAAGAGATTGTATTTCACGAGTTGAGAACGAGAGAGATGGTGGACTTGGAGCCTGTTGTTTGTACTAATCTGGATGCACAGGAGATAAAACGCGCTATAACGGATCGCATCCAGGAATGCAATCCCGAAGATAAAGTGGTGCGGTTAAAAGTGCTGGACATACCCATGCAGGTCTATCATTCACTGGATTTTGACGAGCTGAAGCGATTGACACGGTCTGCAGTTCATTTTGAGATAAAATACGAGTTCAAGCGGGATAACGAGTTACGTGCGGCTGAACAGCCCTCGTTCCGGTCGTTACATACGGAGTACGAGCACTTCATGGAGAAGTACACGATAGGCGCGCATATTGATAAAAAACGGCTGAAGGAGTTAGGGTTGCAGTATATGCAGGCCTGGGAAAGCGAGAGCGAAGAGTGAGTAACAAGGGAAAAAAGTTTTTAATGCTGAAAGAGATAATTGGATAACGTAAAAGAAAAGAAAGAAGTCCCGTGGTGTAGCGGTCAAGCATACTGGCCTTTGGAGCCCGTGACGGAGGTTCGAATCCTCCCGGGACTACTCGAATCTTCGGTTTTTAAGTCTTCTGATGGGTTTTTGGATGTATTAATACTCACAAGCTCCTCAATCGCTTGAATTTGTGACAAAACATTTTCTATGTATTTTGAGATACTCATATCCCTCTCTTCCGCTTCCCTCTTCAGTATTGAATGTAACTCCTTAGGAACTATAATATGGGTGTATCCATCTTTACTGAGATGAGCCATTACAGTGCGGGATGGCTGA
>JAENXH010000220.1 GCA_016649585.1 Methanosarcinales archaeon | reverse complement strand
AGATATTTGATGGCTTTGCACTTATCTATTTCGGCTCAAATCGTTTTAGAAAAAGTTGCTGGTGTCAAATTCAGGATTTATATGTACCTCACAGGGAACGAGAAGCCTGACTTCAGAACGATCTGCAACTTCAGGCAGAATAACAAAGAGCTGATTGAAGCGGTCTTCAAGGAGACAGTCAACGCCGCCCGTAACTTGAGGATACTGAAGTTGGGGTATCTCGCAACGGATGGAACGAAGATAAAAGCCAACGCGTCAAATGACTACACGCTGAGCGAGGACGAGCTGAGGGATATTCGGCGTATCGTAGAGCGCGGAATCGAGATAGACGAGGAGGAGGATAAGCTCTACGGGGATAAGAGGGGCGATGAGCTGCCGCCGGAACTCAATACGCAGGAGAAGCTCCGAAAGAAGATAAAAGAGCTCGAAGAAGCCTCTGGCAGGAGATTGAAGAGTGCCGCGAAGAGAATTATCGAGCAGCACGCACTCGGCGATGAGCTGCAAAAGGAGCAAATCGAGGATAAGCTCGAGAAAGCGGAAGAAGAGCTAAAAAAGAGCGGGCAGAAGGCCGTCAGTCTAACTGATCTGGAATCGCGGTTTATGGATAACAAGAAGGAGCGAATTGAGCTCTCATATAACCCGCAAATCACCGCGGATCACGATTCGGGAATAATAGTTGCCAATGACGTCACGCAGGACTGCACGGATCACCATCAGTTGCAGCCTCAGGTTGAGAAGACGGAGGAGAACGTGGGCGAATTGCCTGAGGATACGAAACTGGGCTCTGATAACGGCTATTTCAGTGGTGCGAACCTGCGCTATTTGGAGGAGAAGGGTTTGGATGGCTATATTCCTGACAGGAAGCAGGCGGGGGAGATGAAGGGAAAAAAGCCGGAGTTAAGCCCGTTCTCGAAGGATAGGTTCGAGTACGACGAAGATAAAGATCAGTTTCTATGCCCGAATGGAGAGATACTCGTCAGAAAGGGTGAGTATGAGTATAGCGGTAAGCCTGTGTACGCCTATTACGGTGCGAAGTGCAGAGCATGCCCGTTCAGATCGGAGTGCGCTGGGGAAGGCAAAATAAGGACGATTACCAGCGACGGCTACGAGGCGGAACGCCGTAGAATGGCAGCGAAGATGCGATCGGACACGGGAAAAGCGGAATATAAGAAGAGATCGGAGACTGTTGAATGGATATTCGGTAACATAAAGCAGAACATGAATTTTCGTGAATTCCTGACGCGAGGGCTCGAGAACGTGAGGACGGAGTATAATCTGGTATGCTCAGCCCATATTCTGAAGATAATCTGGGGTAAATTGAGTAGAGATGTAGCAGGTATCGGTACGATTTTGGGATCGGTTGCCAATTTGGCAGCGAAGGTCAAGAACTTTTTAGGTTTCCGCCCAGTAATTGACTTGAAGTGTCAATCGTGAAAATTAATTGGTAGACCGCCTCTAATTCCATCAAAACTTGGAACAGGTAGACCCGACTGGTATTTTTCAAAATACGGATTTATTTCCTTTAGGGTGAAGCCTTTGCCTTTATGGGCAAAGCATTGTGCGAATCTTTCGATTGTTTGCTTTTGTAGGCACAATCGAATTTTCTAGTGATAGAATGAGGATACACCCTTTCAGAAGCTTTTTTACTTCCAAAAGAGAGGTAT
>JAENXH010000021.1 GCA_016649585.1 Methanosarcinales archaeon | reverse complement strand
CACAATAACTGATTTAAAAGGGAGTGCATTTGAAACAGAGGTGGGGGAAACGCACAATGTATCCCTTATTGCTGCTTTGAAGCCCGATGTTTATACGCAAATGCTTGATATTGTATCGTCCGTCACAATAAAGTGAAGAACCTTTCAAAGGCTTTCAATTAGTTCAAGCCATTCGTCCCTCGTTAGTTTAGCATCGCTTATTATCTTTCTAATTAACCCTTTCCCAATATCCTCACCGGGATGAACGGTGATAAGAGTAGTTCTCCCATCAGGATGGCGCATAAATAAATGACTTCCTTTTTGTCTAATTCGTTTGAATCCAATTTTTTCAAGGCGTGTATCACAGTTTTAGCGGGAAGCGTTTTGATTTTATTCATTTCACAGTATACCAATCAAGAAGTAGGTAGGTATTACCCTTATAAAGAAGACGTTTGCATAAAGTGTTTTGATTGTATCCGTTTTATGTTACTTCACAAAATTTTAAACAGAAACTTCAACCTTCTGGATACCCACAAATTCCAAAGGAACCGTTTCTACGATTCCTGATTCTACCTCTAAATAGAGATGTATAGCCTCTTTTATCCGTTCTCGCAACTCATCGAGAGTCTTAGCTTGCGTATGACAGCCTTCCAGTTCAGGTACAGATGCAACATACATTCCATCTTCATCCTGCTCGATAACTATGGTAAATTATTTCTTCATCTTAATTCCCCTAATACCTCTGATATTTAAAAGGTTTTTCATAGAAGCCGTATATATTCTTTTTCAGCATCCACGTTCTAAACCACCAAATCTAAACACGAAAATGGAAACCGAGGGAAAACAGTAAAATGCGGATAGCGATAGTAAAGAAGGACAAGTGCCAGCCGAAGAAATGCATGTACGAATGCATAAAATATTGCCCGATGGTGCGTACGGGCGAGGAGACGGTAGTCCAGGGTGCCGATGGCAAGCCGGTCATATCCGAAGAGTTGTGTGAGGGGTGCGGGATATGCATAAAGAAATGCCCGTTCTCTGCCATTTCTATTATAGGCTTACCAGAGGAGTTGAAGGGCGAAGAGACGCACCGCTACGGTGAAAACGGTTTTGTCCTTTACGGAATGCCTATTCCAAAGGCGGGGAAGATAACCGGGTTGTTAGGCGAGAATGGGATAGGGAAGAGCACGGCGATTAAGATATTATCCGGGTTGCAAGTTCCGAACCTTGGCAACGTGGATGCAGAAGTGAGTTGGAATGAGATAATAAAGAGGTATGCTGGGTCAGAGTTGCAGAATTATTTTGATAAACTCTCAAAAGAGAGAATTAAAGTTTCTTACAAGCCACAATATGTCGATGCGATACCAAAATTCTTCGATGGCACCGTGTCCGAGCTGCTGGAAAGCACGGATGAGACTGAAGAGTCAAAGCGGCTTATAAAGGCGTTTGAAGTTGAATCGGCGATGAATACGGATATAAAAGCGATTAGTGGTGGTGAATTGCAGCGGGTTGCGATAATAGCGTGTATGATTCGGGATGCTGATTTCTACTTATTGGACGAGATAACTCCGTATCTGGACATTTACCAGCGTGTGCAGGTGGCAAAAGGGATAAGGGCCGTTTTGGCGGGGAAGGCAGTGGTTGTGGTGGAGCACGACCTCGCTATCCTGGATATGCTTGCGGATTATGTGCATCTGCTCTATGGAGAGCCCGGGGGGTATGGTGTGGTTACCCTGCCAAAGAGCACGAGTAGAGGCATAAACGAATATTTGAGTGGATTCTTGCACGCGGAGAACGTTCGGATACGAGATAAGCCGATAGAATTCACGGCACATCCACCGCGTGAGAAGCTTGAAGAACGAAGTGTTTTTATCGAATACGATGGGTTTGAGAAGAGTTATGGTGAAGATGGATTTGTATTAGAGGCGAAGCCGGGCAGTATAGAGAAGGGGGAAGTATTGGGTGGCGTCGGACGAAATGCGATTGGTAAAAGCACATTTGTGAAAGTATTAGGTGGCGAGACAGAGCCGACCACCGGCAGCATACCGCTCGATATTACCGTTTCTTACAAGCCGCAGTATATAAAGGGCGATTTGGACATGAAGGTAAAGGATTTTATCTACTCGCTCAAAGGAGGGCTAACAGAAGCGGATGTTATTGATGTGGTACGCCCGTTAGGGATACAAGAGTTAGAGGAGAAGAACGTAAAAGAGCTCAGTGGTGGTGAATTACAAAGCGTGGCGATAGCAGCGTGTCTTTGCCAGGATGCATCGCTATATATGCTGGATGAGCCGTCAGCACATCTCGATGTGGAGCAGAAGGTGCGGTTGATCAAGACGTTACGGCGGTATGCAGAACGAAGAGCGGTAGCAATGTTGATTGTTGACCATGACATTTATTTGATAGATTTGTTGAGCGATCGGTTGATGGTGTTCGACGGCAAGCCGGGCGTGCGAGGCGAGATAAAAGGTTGTTTCGAGATGCGAGAGGGCATGAATATGTTCTTGAAAGAGTTAGGTGTGACCTTCAGGCGTGATGAAAGCACGCTCCGACCACGGATAAATAAGATCGGTTCTGCGAAGGACCGGGAACAGAAGAAGAAAGGTAAGTATTATTATTTGTGAGGTTTTCAGGGCTTTCTTCTTTTCATCCGTGAGGAGACCATCACAAAACCTACTATGATCACGGTTACCATTACGGCGATTGGTCGAATAGTGTTTATTTTTAAATCACCAGACGATGAAGACTCTATTATGACTTCCAAGACTTCCGGCTCTATCTGTGTTCCATTGGGTAATGTCAAATGCCCTACGGGATCATCTATGTCAATTACGGCCTCTGCTTTTTCACCCTTCTTGATTTGATTTTCCCCGTAATATTGAAATTTGTTGTCCTCTGCATTAGATATTAAGAACTCAAAGGTCCCTTCTTCCGTACCGGTAATCTCAAAGCTATACTCATCAGATTCTTCGGGATCAAGAACAAAATACCACTGGTATCCGTCTTCTTCATCGGGTACTTTCAGAAGGAACGAATCAGGTATCTCGTATACCATTGATCCGTTGCTTAATACCCCCAGCCGTCTACCCTGCTCATCGGTAATCAGAAGGTCTACCGGGCAAAAAAGTGCTCCAATCGTAGACTCCAACAGGTATTCAGGCATCCTCCAAGTCAACCCTCCGTAGTCATCTAGACTCTTTGTCGTGGGGTATTTTAGCCTATAAGCCGCTGATGTATCACCATTTATAGGTGAAAACAGTTCTTCCCATTGAGCTATTGTATACGTCTCTGGGTATTGAGCGGGCCAGGGGTCAAAGACCGTTCCAGTCTTCTTCCAGTCGGTGCCATTGGGGTACACGACAACTGCATGATGCCCACCATAAGACCCTTCAATAGGCCCAAATTCGTAGCCGCTCAACATTTTGCAGTCTTCCAGATCGGCTTGAACGTCGTGCAAGAACGTAAGTACATCCCCTTGATACCCCCCACAGGTGTGCTCTGCGTACTGACTATACCCCAGTGATACAAGGATATTGTTTGCTGTCCCGGGGGTCATGTCATCAAAGGGAAACGGTATTTTACCGGCTCTCCTATCCTTGGTAAAATTGCTCTCCGGGATTCGGAGATCATAATGATACTTGAGATCTTCTATCTCGCCCTTCTGCTCCTCTTCACAACATTTTACCGTGATTTTCTTGTCTACCCTTTTGTCACCTATTGTGGCTCTTACAATGCACTTGCCTACGTTAACTGCCGTAAACATTCCATTCTTGTCAATTTCACCAATTTTAATCTTATTGAACTCTATTTTTGGATTGATGGATTCGTGGTATGGGACTTCCCACTTGATTTTATTATTTTCAATCGTAGTCGTGCCGGATTTAACGGATAACTGGAGTTCTTCACCGACAACGACTTCGTCAACCAGAAGCGGATAAATGAAGTAATCCGCACCTTCCTTATTGTCAACGATCTCTTTGGCACATCGTTCCAATTCATCATACACCTGGATGACGTCTACGTCACCCGCGTAAGGTGTTTCCGCGTTTTGTGCGGATACGCGCCGACATCGATATAATACTGCTCACGATAAAAGACATTTCTAAAGCCGAAATAATACGGGTCTCGATACTTTTCACCATAGACGATACAAGAAAGCAGCCGATAGTCATCTGTTTCAACGATCCGTTTCTCAACAATCCTTACCTTGTCACTGTTTTCCCATTGGTTTATGTAGTCTACAGTCAGTGCTTTCCGCTCCTGGAATATCCTCTCAAATTCAGTTTTGTCCGCGATATAGCGTATGTCTATGTAGCCTGCACTGACCTTGTCATCGTCCCGATAGTCACAGTATAATTGATTGCCCCATGATGTCCGACTTTCTTGTTCATCAAGTATCATGCCTGTGTTTTCAAATTCAGTGCATTTACACTCTTCAACATCAAAATAACCCTCGCTCTTTCCCAGCGCAATCCCGACTGCTGCACTGAGTACGATAAGTAGTATAAATTCAACCACCAATGATCGACTTTTGCCTTTCATGGTATGACATCACCTGCACATCTACCCGTTTTTTCGCGTTTATACGCTTTGTGATTTTTAATATATCTCTGCGGGCTTCGTCGCCATGAACTCCGGGAACAGGTATAAAGGACGGTCTACGAATCCCAGTGCGTTTTCGTTCATGACTCTGCAGTTGCTTTGCAACCTTGCCCTTCGGGTCATATAAATAGCAGATAAAAGGCTTCGCTCAAATTGCCTTTGGCAACTTCTTTTATCCGCAATACGTTATCTAAAATCGCGTTTTAAAAAGAATATTTCGAGTTTTGTGCGTGCTTGGTACTTGTTTAAGACGAACCAGGAGTGTTCTTTACAACCCGCTCATACTTCTTTGCTGCCACGCCCAACTCCTTCGTCGCATCTATCCCTATCTTTGTAGTCAGCCCGTTTTGAGAGGACGGATCGAGTGACGAACCTTTCACGCCCGGGATAAGCACCACATCTTCATTCCAGCGCACTCTCGTCGCTATTGCGTACTCCACCTCATTCGGATTGAACAGATCAATATCGTCATCAACAACGACAACGCGTTTAAGGCTGGGATGTGCCGCGAACGCAGCAATAATCGCATTTTTAGCCTCGCCTTCTTTCTCCTTTCTTATCTGCACCACCGCATGCAAATAGCAGCAGCCACCATCGGTCAAGAAGACGTTCTTCACACGTGCCACACGCTCTACTGCCCTGAAGATTAACGGTTCGTAAGGCATGCCCATAAGCAGCCGGTGCTCGCGACCTGAAGGAAGGATAGCATGATAAATCGGGTCTCTTCGGTGATACATCTTTGTGAGCGTGATGACCGGCTCCTCTCTTATTTTGTCATACGTAGCGGTGATATCCAAAAAGGGACCTTCTTTCGCTCGTTCTTCACCGATAAAGCCCTCGAAGGCGATTTCAGCATGCGGTATTTCTATGCCGTTATCCAATTTGAAGAGCTCAACCGGCTCTTTTTTTAATGCAGATGCGTATTCAAACTCCTTTCCCGGTGGTACCCGTGTCGCGGCGGCTAAAAGGATTGAAGGGTCCACTCCAATAGCTATTCCCACTTTTAAGTATTCGCCTCGTTCTAACGCTTCGCGATGCATCTTATACAAGTGGCGAGAAGGAACGAGCCGCGCTGCTAATCGTTTCTCGTCTAACACGAGCATCCGGTGAAATGATGCATTGCTCACGCCATCCAATTCCGCAACGACCACACCGCCCGTGATGTACGCGCCGCTATCACCCCGGAAATGGGTTAATATTGGCAACTCACCTAAATCTGGCTCTTTAACCACTTCTTTCGTCGGTGAATCCTCCACTATATTCACCTTGCTCCTTTCATAATCTCCGCTTTCTGATGGGTCAGCCAGGAAATGCACGAGCTGCGCAGGAGAAACACCAAGCAGCTCCGCCAGAGTTTTCCTGCCACCCAGTACGTTCATGATAACCTTATGCGTGCCGTCAACCGCGTGGAAAAGAATAGGTGCCCCTTTTTGCTCAACTTTCGCACAAAGAGCTGCAACCTCATAGTTTGATGATACTTCGTACTCAATCTCGATTAATTTCCCTTCCCGCGCTAATTTATCTTTGAATGCCCTCATTTTTGGTGTTTTTGTATATAAAGTATGTTATTTATGCACCACAGTATATTTTAAACCTTTCTGATTCCTCTCATTTATACGTAAATCTTTAAAAACCGGAGATATTAATGGTGATACATGCCCCTTTGGATTATTTTCATCGCGGTGAGCTTTTTGCTTGGTCTTTCCATCTCTTTCCTTTTAGATTACCCGTTCCAGCGCATAGAACGAGCTTTTTTCTCGTTTGTCGTTGGGCATGCGCTCTCACTCTGGATTGCGTTCCTCATTGCCTGTCTGAACAAGTCGCTAAGCATCAGTGTTATCCTGATCTGCATTGGTATATGCGCTTTTGCTTCGATTATATTATTTAGACAGACGAAAAAAACAGGAAAATGGAGTGTTACTGATTTAAAAGGTAAAATAGAAGAGACATGGTATGAAGACAAGTACACCCTTTCTTTTCTTGTATTCGTTCTACTGTACGTAGCGTTTATGAATCTCTACGGCGTTTTCCGCCCTGACGACGCGGGAAGTTTGTATGCGTTTCACACGGTTTGGGCTGATTATCCGTTTCATACCTCGATCATCACCTCTTTCGTTTATAGAGACACGTTTTCGTTCCCGTTGGCTCATCCGCAGTTTTTAGACCTGGAAACGCATTATCCCTTCATCATGGATTTCTACTCCGCGGTGTTAATGAAAGGCGGGTTGGATCTGAGAAGTGCGATTATCATTCCGAACGTCTTATTTCAACTCGCTTTTTTCGGACTGCTCTATTTCCTCGCATACCGATTGACAGGGCTGAAAGGCGCTGGAATAGGTGCTACGGTTATTTTCATCCTCGTTGGCTTTCCCGGGGGTCTGCAATCCACGGGCATCCATTTCCTGAACCCGATGTATGCGGTGATCATGCCGCAGCGAACCGCAATCATCGGTATGGCAATCTCATTTGTCGTTTATCTGCTACTATTCCACGCATTATGTGCGAATAAGCAGGAGGAAACGTCTGCATCATTAGAACGAACAGGAACACATAAGGAACTGGTACTTGCCGGCGTGCTTATCGGTTTGCTGCCCTATATCCATGCTCATTCGTTTATAGCTACCGGGTTTGTCGCTCTTTTTCTCGCTGTATATTCGGTTATTAAAGAACGAGATTGGAGAATCCTCGTCTCTTTATTTCTGCCGCTCATGCTACTTTCGTTACCTCAGGTCCAGTTTATATGGACAGGCGTATCGCAGGATTTCCTCGTCTTCTTCCCCGGCTGGGCAGACACCAACAGGGAGATGATCATGGGCTTTGACTGGTCTTCTTTTGTACCTGCGTTTTCTTCCGCTATAAAAACGGTCTCGCTCATTGAGACTTTCTGGGCAATCAACGCCGGCGGGCTACTCGTCCTTCTTTCGTTAGGATTCTACAAAGCACGTAGCGAAACACGAATTTTTTACCTACCCTTTATCCTGCTATTCGTCATTGCGAACGTCGTGAAATTCCAACCCTGGTATTTTGACAACTACAAGCTATTCCTGCACTGGCTCGCATTGAGTGCAATAATGGCCGCGCTGGCGCTATGTTGGCTACATGACTTTACTAAAACTAATAAATCTCATAAAGCTCTTGCCGCCCTGTCGATAGCTGCGCTGCTCATCGCTTCCACCGTATTTGGCGTTGTAACGCATGTAAACATGGTACAGAACACGTATATGGTGTGGTCAGGCGAAGAGATACAAATGGCTGAGTGGGTGCGTGCGAATACCGTGCCCGATAGCGTGTTCCTCACAGGAAGCGCGCACAATCATCCTATACCTGCCTTAACCGGACGGCAGCGTGTGATGGGTTATGAAGGCTGGCTGTGGTCGCATGGTATTAACTGGACGAGCATCAGTGCACGGAAAAACGATATAAAAGCGATGTACCGGGGGGATTTTACGGTTATGCAAGACTACGGCGTGGATTACGTCTGCATCGGCCCTTATGAAAGGACATTCGCACAGGAGAACCACTTCACGATAAATGAGGCTGCATTCAACAAAGAAACGCGGTTTGCGCTGAAATACTACAAAGAAATAGCAGGGGGGCGGTGGCGGATATATGAAATCAAAACGCCCAGTATCCCTGCGTGAAAAGAACGAGGAAGAAGCTAAAAAATAACAGAAAAGCAATGGTCATTACATAATGCCACTCCTCTCGCTTATCACCAATAATGGCAAACACGATGAAAATAGGGAACATGGAGAGCATGTAACGTGGTATACTCAACCAGTAACTGGTTGAAGTTACCAAAGCCATGTAAGAAGCATATAAACGGTGTAGGACGGTCTTAATTTGATAACGAAAGCATAGACTATGCAAGCTAAGCCAAATAATGCAAATACAACTTCTGCCACCCCTATAAGTGCTTTGCCCGCGGAATCTCTCCAAAAAACACTCCCTAAAGCACCCAATAGCCCGTCCCACGGAGGCGCGAGATGTTTAAACCAGTGCTCCTGCTGTATTCAGAGAAACGCAAAAGCGTTTCCAAATACGAGATAGTTCAACACGAGATAGGATAGAAACCCGAAACTGATCATACCAAGATAAAAGACGTCCTTTACGCTCCTTGACCCAGGTTTTGAGTTCTGCGAAAAATACTCGTAGAGCAAAGAGGGGAGAAGAACAAGTCCGGTGATTCGTGTGGCTGATGCAAGCATCCCCATTACACCTGCAGAAAGCCACTTCGCTTTGCGCGCATAATAGAAACAGCCAATCGTCAAAAGTAAAAACAAACTTTCGGTATAGCCCACGATTAAGAAGTAAGCAGTGGGAAAAATGGAAAAATAGAATACGCTTTTCAGTGCCGTGTTATGAGAGTAATCAATTTTTGCAAGTTTATAAAGGTAGAAGCATGCAAAAATTGATGCGAGGTTTGATATTAAGAGGGCAGAGGCTTCATAATTACCAATAAAGGAGGCTAAGAGTCTTATCAAAAAAGGATAAAGAGGCATAAAAACGATAAAAAATCTCCCTTCTCCAACATTGGTGTAACCGTTCTTTGCTATATCTATGTAGTGCGGAGCGTCCCATCGGTTCCATAGTGAAATGATATCGCAAGGTTGGTTTTTTAAAACCGCCCAGGAGAGCGGGGCTAAGATAAAGGAGAAAACCTTTATCGCGATTATAATGGCGATAATCTCTATTATTACCTTCTTCTCTATGTTCATCTAATATTTCACATATCTTCATCTTTGCAAAAGAAACTTAGATAAGCCGCCTACTTTTTTCCATTTGCGTGTATAACCTCTGGGTAATTGCGAATATAATCTTAAGCATTGTTTTAGGGTAATTGAGGATAAGCCATTGATAACTGCGAGAAGGCTACTCGGTCTCTTTCAAATGAGCAAGCACTCTGGGTTTAAATATCCCCCCCTAAATAAAGTTTGTTTAGATGTCCAGATCACGAGCTTTCTCGTGAAAGAATATGGATTACGCAAGTTGCTCCTGAGCCACCGATATTATGCGTCATTCCTATCTCCGCGCCGTTGACCTGTCTCTTACCTGCCTCGCCCCTGAGCTGTTGCACAATCTCATAAACCTGCTTTATTCCCGTTGCTCCCACCGGATGGCCACCTGCTTTCAGCCCACCGGACGGGTTTATTGGTATTCGACCACCTATCTCTGTCTCACCTTCTTCGGTTGCTGTTCCGCCCGTACCCTTATCAAAAAATCCTAAATCCTCTATCGCAAGTATCTCCGCGATAGTAAAACAGTCATGAACTTCACAAACGTCAATATCTTTTGGTTCTAATTTCGCCTGTTGATATGCGCTCCTGCTCGCAACAACAGTCGAGTCAAATGTGGCGATCTCTCTCCTATCATATACGGCAAGATAATCACTCGCCTGGGCTGTCGCATTAATATAAATAGGAGTATCGGTAAATTCCTTGGCTCTTTCCGCTGACGTCACTACTACCGCGGCTGCACCGTCAGAAAGGGGACAGCAATCAAGAATATGAAGTGGGCTTGAAATCATCGGTGAGTTGAGTACCTGCTCTATCGTTATCTCGTTTCTGAAATGAGCGAGCGGGTTATTCCTTGCATTACGGTGGTTCTTTACGGCAGCAGCGGCTAAATGTTCCGAGGTCGTGCCAAACTTCTGCATATGCTCCCGCGCGATTAATGCGTACAGTGAAGGAAACGTAGCACCCATAAGTGCTTCCCACTCTTGATCCGCGGCGGATGCTAATATTTTAGCTGCCGTTCCTCCATCTACGTCTGTCATCTTCTCTATACCTGCCGCCATTACTATGTCATAATATCCACTGGCTACCGCGAGAATCGCTTCGCGCAAAGCTGCTCCACCACTGGCACACGCTTGTTCAACTCTGGTAGCAGAGATATGTAAACCCGCTAAACCAACATAATCAACAATTAATGCAGCCACATGTTCCTGATTAAGGAACTGCCCGGCACTCATATTTCCACCCCATAATGCCTGAATTTCGTTTCCTGACATCCCAGCATCGGTTAAAGCGCTGGTCCCTGCTTTCATTGCTAAATCTCTAAATGAGTACTTCCACAATTCCCCCATTTTCGTGGATCCAATTCCAACTATGGCTACTGGTCTCGGCATTGCTTATGATACATCACCACCCGAATTATTAGTGTGGTTAATTGGCATATCTCTCCTCTATTGTTCTCCCTACTACTTACATACGCTTGTGTAAATGCACTTAAAAGCTTTTCGCTTTCTTTCTATAAGTTTCTCACACATACTCCACCCGTCCATCTTCATGTATCTTCGCCACAGCTTGACGCGCTGCCCAGCACTGGAAATTCACGGCTACAGGCAAACTGGTGATGTGTGTGCTTGCGGTCTCTATATGCACATCAAGCGCAGTTGTTTTTCCTCCCAAACCCATAGGCCCGATACCCGTGTTGTTCACCGCTTCGAGAAGCTCCTCCTCCAATCGTGCTATCCGCTCCTCAGTATTCCGCACGCCTACCGGTCGAAGCACTGCTACTTTCGCGAGCTTCATCGCTATATCCGCAGAGCCACCGATACCGACGCCGATAATCGTGGGCGGGCACGGCTTACCCGCCGCTTTGACCACCACCTCAAGAATAAACGTCCGTATCGCTTTTAATGCTTCCGTTTCCGGCTTCGGCGTCAGCATCGTAAATGCACTCACGTTCTCCGAGCCACCGCCTTTCGGAAATACCAAAATCTCAAGTCCATCAACATCCGAGTCAATGCTATAATTTATATACGGCATTCTATCACCGATATTCGCGCCTTCCCCTTCGTCGCGCGTTATCGGATCCACCACGTTCGACCGCAGCGGGATTGATTTCGTTGCTTCCTTCACGCCTTCTCTTATACCGCTCTCAATATCTCTGAGATTCACGTTTACGTTTCCACTCCCGAGTTTAACGTAAAAAAGCGGGAGACCCGTGTCCTGACATAAAGGTCGCTGCAGCTCTTCGGCAAGCTTCACATTCTCGAGCATTGCCTCCAACTGCACCTTCGCTATTTCCTGCTCTTCGCGCTCGTATGCACGAACCAGCGCCGCTTTTACATCGTCTGGCAGTGTCGTCTCCGCTCGCCTCAAAATGCTTATCGTTACGTCCTTTATCAATTCTTTCGTGATCATTTGCTTGCTGAAAAATATTTGATGATAAAGAAAAGAAGGGGATAAAGTTAATAAAGCGAAGTGAAAAAAGAATCAGAAATTATTAATAATCCGGTCACCTATATATTTACACTAGGAGGTGATATAAAAAAATGTTGTTCATAACATGCGTGAAAGTGAACCCAGGCATGGTGGGGGATGCAAGAGCATTCGGTGACAAGATGATTAAAGAGCCGCCCAGAGGCGTCAAGTTCCTGCAGGCGTATCACACACTGGGCAGGTATGATGCGATATGGATTTACGAAGCGGAAGACCCTGAAATAATTAAAGACTTCCTTCACCAAAGCAGAGAGGTCGCATCAACGGAAACCTGGGTTGCGTTTGAAAGAAGGATATAAGTTTGGGGGTTTTGTTCTGCAGTCCCCCATTTTTATTTTTTTAGATGTTATTCAACACTCGCTCTCAGTATGTCACTTGCTGCTAATATCGCTATGGGAATGCCAGGTGCGGGACTTACAGAAAGAATCAATAACCTGTGGATATTCAAATCCCTCATAATCTTTGCGGCTTTCCTTATCGTCGTTTCTGGATCTATCGCCCTCACAAAGGTGGACATAACATCCTCCGCCGTTAAGGTGTCCCAATCTTGGTCGAAGAATTTGATGACGTCAATCTCCGATATCACGCCCACTACCTTATCGTCTGGCGCAGTTACTGCTACGCCCGATATCTCCTCCTTTACCAGGAGTTTTGCAATTTCACTTACAGGCGTGTCAAAAGATACAGTAATAACACCTCGCTTCATCACATCCCTTACACTCTTCTCTTTTGATAACTCCATTTTACAATCCCTCACCCCACACTTAACAGAAACACTTCATAATTCCTCTATATAGCAGGTCATTAATTAAATAGTGTATTCCTAAAATTTTAAGGTGCAAGCCACCCCCACATCAGCGTTATTATCAGATACATAAGGAAAAAAATGATTATCAGCAACACAGCGGTCCCTATCGGCACCGTTTCCACCGGCTCTTCTATCGGCTTCTTCTTTACCTCCGCCAAATCGCGCTCATAATACTTATATAGCGGATCTATCACCAAATGGAAAAAGGAAATAAACGGTTTCAACAAAGCCATCCCTATCATGTCCACCGTCATCCTCGTCCCTGTCACTGGATTTTTACCGAAAACAGAGAAATGGGATGCAATCCTCTTCATACCGCGGTCCACCCAACTCGCGAAAGCTATTAACGGCTTCTCGCAGAACCATATAAACTTCTCTCCGGCTATTCTAAATGGCCAATCCGTATCAAGTGTGATTGTTTTTGTTCTTTTAAGAAGCGGTGAGAATAAGAGAAATGCTAAGCCGCAGAACGCGAGTAGTGAAAGAGTTCCAACCACATGTGGTATTGTGTAAGGGATAAAATCTACGGGATAAGGAAGCAGGTTATAAAGAGGTTGCGGATAAACACCAAAGAAAACGCATAAGAAGGCTGTAAGCCCCATCCCAAGCACCATATTAACGGGTGGGTCTCCTACTTTGATATGGCCTCTTTCAGAAGCAGAAGTGTAATATGGGAATTTCAACCCCTCAAAAAGGTCAAGATAATGGAGGAAAACACCCACAGAAGCGAGTGTCAAGAGAAGCCATATTATATCCATGTATTCTGCTGCCGCTGCGAAAGTCATTGCTTTGCTGGTAAAACCGTTGAATAATGGAAAACCGGATATAGATAATGCACCCACGGTAAAGAAAATAAATGTCAAGGGCATAGCCAGGTGATACTTTCCCAGATCTGTGCACTTACTTCTACCCGTTGCGAATAAAATTGAACCCATTGCCATCCATAGCAATCCCTTATAAAGGATATGGCAGAAAGCATGAGCAATAGCACCATTTAGTGCCAAAAACGTTCCTATCCCTATACCCGCTACCATGAATCCTACCTGGTTGATAATACTATATGCCAGACTTCTTCTAATGTCATTTTCAAGTATTCCAAATATAATGCCGTATATTGCCATTATTGCCCCCAAGTAAATCAGTGTTTCGCATCCAGTAAAACCTCGTATCAAGGCATAAACTGCGGATTTTGTGGTAAATGCACTTAAAAACACACCTCCAATCTTCGTCGCTTCCGGATATGCATCCGGCAGCCAAGCATGCAGTGGTGGAACGGCAGCGTT
>JAENXH010000219.1 GCA_016649585.1 Methanosarcinales archaeon | reverse complement strand
ACCGATACAATCCGCCTTTAGTTCCTTTTTTAGTTCCTTCTGGCGCTTTAAAATATATCTCTTGAATATTTCTTCCCCGTCATTCCACATTTGGAATATTATGGAAAGTGGTTTAGCCAACTGTTGTAGTCGTGGCTCTATACCCAGTCCCCTAAAATCAAGCATCTTTTCGCCGTCCACATCATTCCAATGGACTAATACAAACCGGGCAATTTCGTTTCGGAGTTCCGCCGCCTCTTCGTAGTATTCTTTGCCTAATAATATCGGAATACTAGCCTTTGTCGTCTCATGAGGAGATATTGATAGTAGCCTGCCCTCAGTTGCATTATCACGGAAAGGTTCACGCATAGCGATTATTTTAGTCGAAAAAGGATCGAAAACCTCTTGCTTTGACGGGTCGTTTTTATTACTGAGAATGAAGTATTTGTCTCTTTCAAACCCAGCATTTAAATATTTGACGATGCTACTTTCTTTATCACCCGTCCAATCTGCTTCGTCCATCACCAGCGTTCCATGCCAGTATTCTTGTGTTCGCATCATGCCTGAAAAGCTGCTACTACCGCCGGCTGACGTCGGATAAAAACAAATATCGCTAACCACAGTTAGCATCCGTGACTTTCCCTTGCCAGTATCAGCTAAAAAACGGAGATACCCGACTGTGTTGACTTTCGTATAAAACCACGTGAATAGCACATAATAGGTGCCGAGCTGAATGCCAAGCTCTGGGAGATCGCAGTATTTTGATATATGCGCTTTTATCTTCTCTAATAATTTAACAGGCGATAATAGCGTAGAACTCGCTACATTCTCATCTGGCATTTTAACAATAAGCGCCAGCTCACCCTCTTTAGTTACAGGTAATTCTACGGGCAATATATCATCTACGCCGTCTATAAGCTCAACATCATCGCTATCGTTTAAATGCGCATATTTATACTGTTCATCGCGTGTGAGTATTTCGAGATATAGTCTACCACCCTTCTCGAAGTGTGCTTTCCGCTTAAACCGTTCCTCGTTTTCCTCTTTGATAGCTCCCGTCTCTTTGAGTCTATTTACGGCTTCCCCTATTGTAAATCCATAAAATTCTTTGAGAAACGTAATTACATTTCCGCCCTTACTGCATCCGAAGCAGTAGTACGAATTCGTCTTCTTATAGATAGTGAATGATGGCTGTAAATCCGTGTGGTGCGGCAGAGGGCATCGACATTGGCAATAGTCTCCGTTATCTGTGTAGTCTTCCAATTTTTTGCCTTCTGATTCAACGCATTGACGAATAACAGATAGAATATCCGTTTTCAGAGTAACACTCTTTATTAATTTGCTGAAGCTCTTTCCCCCTTTCTCGCCTAATCCGTGATAGTCGTTCCATAGCTTTTCCACCGCAGTGAAAAAGCCCGGGTCTACTGCTGCTATTTTCTTTGGCGATGTGATAAAGTGCTCATAAGCACTACCAGAGGCATAGGGCGTGCCGCCCGCCACCAATAAACTATTCTCGCCACGTATGCTTATCTCCTCCTTCTCGTCAAACTTCAATTGTTTGGTTAGTATTGGCTTCGTTGTTCTTATCAAGATATGATAGCGTTTGCTGCCGTCCTCAGTGGTTCTTTCCTCTGTATATGTCTTAGCAGCGACGACACCTAAATTCAATGCTGAGAATACTTCTTCTTTATCTATAT
>JAENXH010000218.1 GCA_016649585.1 Methanosarcinales archaeon | reverse complement strand
TAATATGCATCCCTTTCTCTTATAAAGTTTAAGAGTTAAAATCGCTTCTTTTATCCTCTCTAGATATAAAGCTAAGATCCCCTGACTTCTGATCACAGTGTCATAGGCCAGAAATCTAGATCACCCACCATTCAAAATTCTAGAAGTTGCCTACATTTTGCTAACTAAATGACTTAACGCTCCTCTAAAAGAACGGCTACGCTCTATTGCCAATTCAAGTAAAAGAATTCCTTCACGCCAGTGTCCATATTACCTACACACATACCCAATAGGCTAAGCTATTGCTAACGCTCTACGTATTCTACCGGATTGTGAAATATCGCTTAATGGTCAAATAGCTAACTCGACAGATGGCTAAGTACAATAGGTCCGTATAGACGAAATCGAGAGCCACAGAGCGATGAGGATTGCCTCACCGCGGGTATAAATGGACAACTTCTGGTTACCAAACTGGTACCGGTAATTCATAAAAATGGCATCTTTTTTCACAGTGGCATCTTTATTCATGGCATCTTTTTACACTTGACAATATAATTGTTTAATGTATAATATTATTATAATATAAACCTTATAAGAATAACAAGATTATAAAACTATATAGAACGCTAATAAAGCATAACACATACAAACGCAGAAATGCGTAAAATTGGAATTTTTTAAGAAGTGCAAACCTAATGAAAGATAGCGACGCAAAGCTACAGATCCAAAGGCAGAGGTCCATGATAGCCGGGCTTACGAAGAATAGGTTAGTTATTCAGAGCCTTTTCTCGCAGGAGAGAGGCTCTTTTTTTCAGCGAACTGAGCTATCTTAACACGTGTTAAAACGATAAAAACATGCCAATTACGATTAATGGTCAAACTTACTATAAGACTTTAGAAGCCTGCAAGCTGGCTGGCATAAGCAAAGCCACCTTCTTCCGCTGGCTCCGTGAGGGCGTTATCGAGGATATGGCTATTAAAGATAGAAGGGGGTGGAGATTATTCACTATGGAAGATATAGAAAGGATTAAGAATGAGGTTGTCAGGTTCACATGATAGGCACTGAAGAGAGATAAGATTATCAAGTGCAGAGAGAAGGATCACCCAAATGATAATAGCAAAATCCACGTTCGTAAGTAGCCTTGAAGGATAGGGATGAGCGGATGAAAGATAAAAATAAAACCAGACAACAGCTCACAAATGAACTGGCGGAAATGCGCCAACGGATTGCTGAGTTAGAAGTCGCGGACACCGAGCGCAAGCTGGCTGAGGAGGCGCTGCGGGAGAGCGAGGATAAATACAGGTTTCTCTACGAGGGAAGCCCCGCAATAAGCCTGATATTCGGAATGGATGGGAGATTAGCGGGTGCTAATAGAGCGGCGGAAGAGAAGTTAGGTTATTTGAAGGACGAATATCGGGGGATAGACGTACTGGAGTTCATTACTCCGGAACATAGGGAAAAAGCGGCTATGCTGTTGGAGGGAAGTCTTAGGGGCGAATACACTTCAGAGGCTGAAATCGATATATATGCTAAAGATGGATCGACTCGCACAATATTATTTACAACGGGACAGTTGGTATTGTATGAAAAAGGTCAACCTACCGGTATTCTTGTTTCGGGGGTAGACATCACCGACCGAAAGAAGGCGGACGATGCGTTGCGGGAGAGCGAAGAGAAATACAGGACCGTTCTCGAAGACATAGAA
>JAENXH010000217.1 GCA_016649585.1 Methanosarcinales archaeon | reverse complement strand
ATGAATACCCATCATACGCCCTTTTAAGATATTTCGACAACGCTATCGAAGCACAATAGAATATCACCAACGCGAAATAGCTTATATCTGCAAAGACGAAATCAAGTGGCACATAAGCTTCCGTAACTCCCCCCAAGCCCGCCAATCCGTACCATCTCATCGCATAGTAAACAATAACGTAGATGTTTATGGCAATTATGCCGGCTGAAAGTCCGTGGTAAACCTTAGTCAGTTCTGACCAGCCCCTCACTTTACCGGGCATGACACAGATATAAGCGAGGAAAAGCCAGCCCATTATGAAGAGGGCTACACCTGAGCATGCACTTTCCCAAAGCGCTATCTGTCTATCAAGAGTTATGAAAATCCGCCATAAGAAGGTTAGTGCTATTATCACTATCAAGGTTCGCTCATCCATTATCACTGAGCCCAATAATTCCCTCACGCTCATCTCTTTCAACTTTTTACCACGAGGGAATAGAAGTGGCGATACGATATGCAGGAGTGTTCTCTTCTCGGATAATGCAGTATAATCCTCGTGCATCTTCTTTAAATACCCCGCAGACCATATTACGGCGCAGTAAAATGCCACTAATGCCACATATCTTACATCCCGGAAGAGGAAATCCAGCGGTAGATATGTTTCTACAAGCGATAACCTGTACCACCTCAGCCCATAGTAAAGAAGAACGAAAACGTTGATAACGAATAAGCAAACGGTAAATCCCTGATAGACCCGATTCGAAATCACCCAGCCCTTCAATTTCACAGACATATCCAAGAAGTAAGCAAAAAGCAGCCAGCCCAATAGGATGAGAGCAATACCTGAGCACAGACTCTCCCATAAGGCTATCTCCCCGTCAAGGCTTATGTAGGTCCGCCATAAAATCGCAAGAACTATTATCAGCGCTAATGTTCGCTTGTCCTCTATCACTTTGCCTACGAATTCTTTTATGCCCATCTTAACTCTCTATCCTTCCGCTACCTTCAGCTTTGCATTATAATATTTTAATAAGCTATATAAATATTTCGATTATTTCTCAACTTCTTGGGTGCTGATACTAATATCCTCAATTTTAAACAGTATTTTTCGTAAATGCAGGATTATTTTCAACGTGAACGTGCCATAACACCAAATAACTTTACAACCCATTTATTATCGTATATTTTTATATCTGCTACAAACGTATATTTAGATTTTGCAGGTGAAAGTGATGGCAAAGATAACGAAGAAAAATATAGTTCACGCGTTTTATGTTTGCCTTTTGGCACTTGCCTTAGCTGAGATAGCCGTTCTTCTTTTTCTTCACCCGCATAGCGCCGCCTGGTGGGAAGAGATACCGGGCTTTAATGCTATATACGGGTTTTTATCCTGCGCTATTCTAATTCTTGTAGCCAAAGCATTGGGTCACTGGCTAAAGAAGGAGGAGGATTATTATGAGGAAAAAGTCGGTGAGGACCGAGGAGAGAAGGGTGGAGGGGTGAAAATAGGATGATTGAATGGGTGCATCCGGGACTTATTTTCATCTTCGGTGCACTTCTGATCCCGTTTTTTAAAGGCAGATGGAAACAGGCATATTTGCTTTTGCCACCTACGGCAGCATTTATAAGCCTTTTAGCGATATCAAAAGGTGCTTTCGGAACACTCCCCTATTCAGTCTGGCGCATTCCCTTTTTGGAATACGAACTTGTCTTCGGGCGAGTGGACAAGTTGAGCATGGTATTTGGCTACATA
>JAENXH010000216.1 GCA_016649585.1 Methanosarcinales archaeon | reverse complement strand
CCTCGAGCTCGGAAACATTGGACTTGCTTACGATGCTTTGGGTGAGGTGGAGCGAGCGATAGATTATTATGAGCAGGCACTTGCTATTGCTCAAGAGATTGACGACAGACATGTTGAAGGTACTACTCTCGGAAACCTTGGAAATGCTTACTCTGCTCTGGGGCAGGTGGAGCGAGCGATAGATTATTATGAGCAGGCGCTTGTCATAGCACGGGATATTGGCGACAGACGCGGTGAAGGCAACCACCTCGGAAACTTTGGAAATGCTTACTCTGCTCTGGGGCAGGTAGAAAAAGCAATCGAGTATTATGAGCAGGCGCTTGTCATAGCACGGGATATTGGCGACAGACGCGGTGAAGGTACCTGGCTTAATAATCTGGGCGTGGCTTTCGAAGATTTGGAAAAGTATGATTTAGCATTGGCTTGCTACCTGTTAGCCAGAAAGATATATAGAGAAATCAGAGCTCCAGAAATTGAAAGAACAGAGAATAATATTAATGAACTAAAAACTAAAATAGGGGAGAAGGAATTCCAAAAGCTTATGGATACGGTAGAACCGAAGACGGAGGAAATTATACGGGGTATTTTAGCTGGCTGATTCTGAAGTTTGAAGTTGTTTCATGATAGAAGAATATGGGGGAAGGAAGAATAAGGAGAAGAACGATGAGAAGAGTGCGGCTTGAGCAAGTAGAGGAGAACGAGTGGAAATTTGAATACACGGAATCAATTGTCCTGCTCAACGAGAAGATGTAAAAGGGTATAGATCTGAGTAGTTATTCTGTATAAGTTCTACGGAACCTAAACGGCGGGAATTCAACTCTTCTTACAGCATAAAATTTCGTGCGCCACTCGTAGAACGGGAATGAAACTTTTTATATGCCGCTAGGCATGGTTATGGTATTAGTTAAACTAAACAAACAAGACAGAAGGAAGGATTGAAAAATGGAAGAGAGAAAGGATTTCGGCGATTTGAAGAGAGAAGTGATAGATGTGGGTAATTGTACACTGTGCGGTGGGTGCGTTACTACGTGCAGGTTGCTTGATCTTGGGTTTCTCAATATGGACTTTTCTGAGGGAAGACCGAAGATAGGAGGAGAGCCGCAGCTTTCGTCAAGTTGTGGATCGTGCTATGCACCTAAAGGAAGACCAGTGATAAGCGAAGGGCAGCGTTGCCCGATAGATTGTGGATACTGCTATTATCAATGCCCACGAGTGGAGGCACCGGAATTAAGAGAAGGCCTGGAAGAGCGTTACGAGGTTGTGAGTAAAGATAATGAGATAAAAGAGGCGTGCCAGAAGGGCGGAGGTGCTTTTCTCTCGCTACTTGCTTCTGCACTTGCTGATGCAACGGTGGAGGGCTGTATAACCGTTGCAGATACGGGTGATTTAACGCCGGAGGTGCGCGTTGCGATGCATAAGGCGGCATTAATAGAGAGCGCGGGCGGCACCTATGGATATGCAGCGACACTGACGGGTATAGCAGATGCGATTTTGAACTACGGACTCTGGAGTATCGCTCTGGCAGGAACGCCATGCCAGATGGCTGCGTATGAGAAGATGCTCGCGGTAGGGCGTGGCACACACAATGCCCATGATTTCTCGTCCAATGTGCGATTGCGAATCGGTCTGCTTTGCCGGGGTGCTTATTCATACGATGCCTTATTGAATGATTATCTTGAACGCGAGCGTGGTATACCTATTGCTGAGATAACAAACTTGGACATTCAGGATGATGGTCTGCAT
>JAENXH010000215.1 GCA_016649585.1 Methanosarcinales archaeon | reverse complement strand
GTCTGAACGGAGTGGGAAAAACGACTCTAATAGAGGCGATCGGCTGGGTTCTGTTCGGTCATCATGCGGCGCGGACGACAAAAGAACTGATAAAGCGGGACGGTGCATCGCCTCATGAGCCGTGCCGTGTAGCCCTGGAATTCGAGCTGGAAGGTGACGGGTATAGCGTAGTACGAGAGATGGTAGGCAAGAATTTAATGCCAAAAGCAAGTCTCCAGATCAATGGCAAGCTCATAACGAACAATGCTGATGAGGCCACCGAAGTTATAACGGAAAAAATCGGCATGGATTACCTGTCCTTTTTCACGTCGGTCTTCGCACGGCAGAAAGAGCTGAATGCGCTCTCTATTATGAAAGCTGCGGAGCGAAAGAGGCTTGTGCTTCGAATGCTTGGTATAGAACGGATAGAGAAGAGTATACAGACGATACGAGAGGATAAACGCGATAACGAGAAGAGAATAGAGGGTATAAAAGCGGCGACCGTGGATAAAGAAGGCAGGAAGAAGATAGACGTGCTGAGCAGTACGCAGGGAGAACTGGGGAGAACGCAAGAGAGGCTTTTACCGATCATCAAAGAGATAGAAGCCGCTACGAGCATTAAAGAGAAGGCGGTGGAGGACGCGAAAGAAGAATTGGAAATCGGCACGAGGAACTATGAGAACTACGTAGCGTTGAGCGGTAAGCTGAGCGAGCGACGAAGTGACCTGGAGAATGCGAGTAAGAGGAAGGAGGAGAAAGAGAAAGAGCTTGCAGATTTGCTCGTAAAGAAAAAACGACTTGACGAGATTGCGGATAAAGAAACACGCTATTTCCAGTTTCGAGAGAAGAAGGAGCAGCTTGATGCGCTGCGAGAGAACTATCAGCGAAAGCTGGAGTTAGTAAAACGCGAAAAGAAAACCGCGCTCGAGCTGCAGAAACGTGATGAGAATTTAAATGGTTTGAAGGAGCAGCGGACAGAATTAGAAGGTGTAGAGGAGCAGGTGAAAGCGGTAAAGCTTGAGATCGAAGCGGTACAGAAACAAAAGGAGCGTATACATGCTTCGCTCGGCGCTTTTAAATCGCAAGTCGTACAGACTAAGAAGGAGATAGAGGAGCGCACCAGGAAGAAGAAGAGAATAGAGGAGTTGGGCTCTGAGGGCGAATGTCCCTTGTGCGAACGGAAATTAGGATCACATTATGAATGGTTACTAACGAAGCTACATGAGGAGCTACAAACAAAAAGAGAAAGCCTTCATTCGATTTTTAACGAGTACAAACAGAAGAAGGAGGAACGTGCTTCTCAGGAACGTGCGGAGGAATTGCTCATACAGAAGGATAAAGAGCGGGATAAGCGTGTAATAGAGAAGCGTGCACTGGATACGCGAATTGCGCATGAAGAACGTGAGTTAGAGCGGTGGAAAACTGAGTTGGAATTGATACAAGCCGATTTGACGCCGCTCATGGCTGTGGAATTTGATGCTAATGCTTATAAAGACGTTATTTCTGCTCTAAATGATCTTGAAGTGGTTTACAGGGAGATGATCGGGTTACGAGCAGAGATAGGACGGATTGGAGACGTGAAGAGTAACGTGCAAAAGTTACGAGATTTGGAACGCACAACGTCTGAGGCTATATCGGTCTTACAAAGACAGATAGAGGAATTAGCATTTGATAAACGTGAATATGAGGCAAAGAAGGCGAACTACGACCGTAAGAAGGAGGAATTGACCGAATCACGGTTAAAGCTTCTGGCAAAGCGAAACGAGTTCGAGAACGTGTGCAGG
>JAENXH010000214.1 GCA_016649585.1 Methanosarcinales archaeon | reverse complement strand
CCTTTCTTCTTCCTCATCTCTTCTGTGAGCAGAGTAAGCGACCATCTCTTGCTCCCATCAGGCGATTTAGTGCATGCCTGCGCTATAACTTCCGCTTCGTGCCTATCGGTGTATTTCTTGGGCTGACCAGGTCTTGGTTTATCTGTAAGTGCGCTTTGAAGTCCCTCTTCACGGTATCTCTTCTTGATTCTCCAAATGGTATTCCTGCCAACATCTAATATTTCTGCTATTTCTGTGTCGCTGGGTTGCAAGCAGCAGAATACGTGCTCTGGTTAGTTCTCTTGCACTTTTTCGTCCCTTTTTCACAAAGTCTCTGAGGAGCTTTAGCTCGTCACCCTCAAGTTTTAGTCCTACCATTAAAATATCATGGTTTTTGGGAGTTATTAAATCATTCCAAAATTAAGTTGTTGAGACACTAGTCGATAAAGGAATACTCATTGAAATGACAGGGCGAAGAAGAGGCAAAATATTTTACGCCCCAAAAATATGGGAGATATTAGAATTGTAGAGTCCCTGTAGCTTTGCTACTAAACAACTTTGACAACTTCCCCGCAATCACACCCTTCGAGTCACCACCAGTTTCTAGAGACTAAAGCACGTCTATTAGAATAAGGCGCAACTTCCCGATTTTAGGTGCAAACATTTTTTTAGGTGCAAAGCCGCATTGAAGCCTTGTCATCTCGGATTCCTCGGAGATTAGAACGTGCGTGCCCACCACGCTAATTCTTCTATTCTGCCCTACCAACCACCGTCATGTAAATAACACTCTCCTCCACGCCATCAACGCTTATTAAGGCGTTTACCTCGTCATCGTAGAGCGCACCAATCTGGCAACTGCCGAAATCCAGTGCAACGGCAGCTAACGCCACGTTCTGTACGATATGCCCGGCATCCAGATAGACGTAACGGTAGGCTCGCTGGTTGTACTTCCACGTAGACCGTTCGAACAGAGCAGTCCAGATGAAGACCACGTTCGCACGGTACGCCATCTCTTGATCAAGAGCAGCCTGTGTAACCGGCAGCCGAAAATCCCCCACGCGTAGCTGATCGAGTTCATGCTTATCCACTGCATAATGATAGACACCGGGTTCAACGTTCTCGACAGAATTAACCACGAGATACGTTTCTACAGGATATAATGCACCGGCTGATGGCGCGGTTCTGAAGCCAGATCCCTGATTGGTAATCCCCTGTGCCGCCCACAGCAGTTGCGACAGCTCCGATTTTGCCATCAACTCAGCTTTGAAGTGCCGAACACTGCGGCGACTATCCAGAACATCCCACAGTGGCGCTCCACCTTCGCATTGCGGTGGATCAAGCTGCACTTTTGGAGCGGCAGGATAACGCTTATACGGCTCAGGCTTACTCGCCCAGTCCAGATGCCACGCGGGAAGATGGCCGCGATGATACTTCGTCTCTTGCTGAAACCTGTCTCCAGTTACTTCTTTCCTACCTCCACTATCCATTTATTATATCACCTCTCCAACTTTTCCTATACTGACCTAAAACGTAAAACGTAGAATAAAAAGCGCGCATCTTTGAATAACGCTATGTTTTTATCTCTTTGACGATCGCTTCTATCGTGTCTGCATCGGTCTTTTCAAGCTCCACGTACGCACCTTCAAGGACATAGAACGCACTCTTGTGTTCAAGGCTCTCTTTGATGAACAGCTTATCTATCTTCCTGGTAACCAGAAGTTCCGCCGCTTTGAGTCCTCTCCTCTTATCTAACTCAAGATACGGATTCTTTATGAACCGCGTACAGGTTGGCTCGTTATCACCCACTCG
>JAENXH010000213.1 GCA_016649585.1 Methanosarcinales archaeon | reverse complement strand
ATATCAGCCAAACATTTTATCTGCTCCGTCCGATGCGGTAGCTTTTCCGGGACATAAGTAGGGCGAAGCACTTCCTTATTTACGAATATCCCACTGCCGCTTATCAGCCCCTCAAACAGGTTATCCATGTCTTATCTTTGCTCCACCCCATCTCAAAAAACTATCTCGATGTAACTAAGCAATTATCACTATCCATATATATTACTTGCGATGAAGGAAATAGTTGCGGGTGGGTTTCAGGTGGAGCTTATCGCGAGAAAAGGTGGACGATCGCTGTTCCTCCATCGCTAGCTACTTCTCTCGTGAATCTCACATTCTTATTTTCCCTTGGTGTTTCGCGTACGCAGCATAGTCAAGATACTTTTTTGAAAGAAGGAACTCTTCGACCTTTGGTGCTCTTTCTCTCAGCTCCTCGATACGGTCGGTCACACGAAATACAAATGCGTCTGAACCTGCACCTGAGCCAAAAGAGGTCATTAAAATTCGCTGCGAAGGAGATGCCTGGTCAAGGGTCGCGGCGAGTCCTATCAGCGATGATGCCGAATACGTGTTCCCGATATGCGTTACCATCAGACCGGGTTTTAGCTGTTCGGAAGTGAACCCAAGGGTCTTTGCAGCCTTGCGCGGAAATTTACCGTTCGGCTGATGGAAAACGGCAAAATCAAAATCGGTGGGTTTCAGTCCGGTTTTTTCCAGCAGTGCCTCTGAAGCTGAGATTGTATGTCGGAAATAAGCGGGTTCACCGGTGAAGCGACCGCCATGTTCCGGGTATTTCTGCAGGTCTCTTCGCCAGAAGTCCGGCGTATCAGTAGTAAAAGACGCAAACTCCTCTATCTCTGCGACTATATTGTCTTGCCCGATCACAAAAGCTGCACCACCAGCCCCTGCTGCGTATTCTAACGCATCTCCTGGGCTTGCTTGTGAAACGTCCGCGCCTATTGCAAGTCCATATTTAATTTTATTTAGCGCGACAAGCCCCATAGACGTTTGTATTGCTGCAGTACCGGCTTTACAGGCGAACTCGAAGTCCGCAGCGGTGATTGAAGTCGGAGCACCTATCGCAGCCGCGACTATGGTGGCAGTAGGCTTAACGGCATAAGGATGGCTTTCCGAACCCACGTATATAGCACCTATATCATTCGGGTCAATGTTCGCCCGGCGGATAGCAGCACGAGCAGCCTCTACCGCGATTGTCGCGGTATCTTCATCCAGATCAGGCACCGCTTTCTCTTCCACAAGTAGCCCTGATTTGATATTCGCCGGATTTTCACCCCACTGTTTCGCTATATCTTCCACTCTTATTCTGTAAGAGGGCACGTACACACCGTACGAGACTAATCCTATCATAAGAGATAGATTTAAGGGGGATGGTTATAAATGTTACTTTTGAGATGGACAGATAAACGAAAAAATCAAGGCATATCTGGAGGACAAGTTTGGAACCCCGGTAAAACTAATAAGTGTAAAGGAGTTGGGATTAGAGTCCGCGTCAGCGGAGGGCAAAGAGCAGCACGAGATAAAAGGGTTTGGGTATGGAAAGCCGTACCTCGTGGCGTTTGAGAGTGGCGAAGGTGAACTAAAAGAAGTTGTTATCTCCACAATGAAGGGAGATGGGTTCGGGCATGACCATTTCTCTGACCGTGCACAGATATTGATATGGCAGCATCACGCGTTCAACACGCTGCCGAAGCATGTAAAATCGCTCGATGTCGGTTACGTTACGAAGGACGGACGTATGGAATCGGCAAGCGATGCCGAGGAGTTTTTCATTGTTTGCGATAAAGTAGAAGG
>JAENXH010000212.1 GCA_016649585.1 Methanosarcinales archaeon | reverse complement strand
GACCGTGCATCCCTTGCCCTTCTCCGACTCGATCCAGATGCGACCGTTATGCACCTCGATTATCCGTTTCACGATCGCTAACCCTGCACCTGTTCCTTCACCACTCGAGTCCACCTGGTAGAACAGATCGAACACCTTCTCGTGCTGACCGGGATCAATTCCTATTCCGTTATCCCGCACAAAGAACACTCGCTCACCGTTGTCAATGCGATGCCCGATCTCTATCTTCGGATGCGGCTGGTCGCCCCCGTAATTTATGCTATTCACAATAAGGTTCACCAGCACCTCAGCTATCCGAATCCGATCCACGTGAACCGTGGGGAAGTCATCAGCCAAGGATATTTCAACGCCACTCGATTTTATCTGCTCTGCCGTTTGCTCCAGTGCGTCTTTAACAATTTCTCCGAACGGCACATCCTCTGGCGGGTTCGCTATACGCCCAATGCGAGAGATTTTCAGTGTGTCACTCAAAAGTTTCTCCATCTTTGTTGCGGCTTTATCTATGTACTTCAAATTGTCTTTCGCTTTTTCCAGTTCATTCTGTGCTAAATCGGTTTGGACCATGTCGGTGAAACCCTGTATGGTAATGAGCGGCGACCGTAAATCGTGAGAGACAGTGTATGTGAATCTTTCCATCTCTGTGTTCTTCGCTTCAAGCTCTTTCAGAAGCTGTTCTCGTTCCCCCTCTGCCTGCTTGCGCTCGGTGATGTCACGACCGAGTGCGATAGAACCAATCGGGGCGCCTTTTTCGTCCGTCAAGTTCTGGGAGTGCCAGGAGATAATCCTGATTTGACCGTCTTTACGCCTGATGGTCGTCTCGAGATCCTCCACCGCATCGCCCATGATAATCGCAGCGGCTTTCTCTGTGATTTCCTTTCGATACGCCTCATCCGGATAGAGCCATTCCCATATCTTGCCGTGTCCCACGACTTCTTCGTGTGTGTAGCCGCTGATCTCTTCTGCCGCTTTATTCCAAATTACAACATTGGCTTTCTCGTCAAGCACATCCAGCCAGATATTGGCACTATCAATAATGCTTTCCTGGTATTGGCTAAGCTTGCGGATCTCCTCCTCCGCCTGCTTCCGCTCGGTGATGTCTTTTGAAACCACCGTTACCGCTGTTACTCTTCCTTCAGAATCTTTAACAGGGCTTAACGTTCGGAGGATGTATCTATTGTCCCTGCGGCTTCTATGCTCCTGTTGGACGGACTTTCCGTTTTCGAATACCTCTTCCAATATTCCCGCGAACTCTTTTGTTTCCTCTTCGGAATGTAGCTCGCCATAAGTTTTACCTATAATTTTGTCTACTGGCATGCCAAGCCGGGATAGGTGTTGTTCGTTCACGAAGAGATACCTGCAATCCCTATCCACCAGATATACGCTATCTTCGGTTGACTCCACCAAGGAGCGGTATTTCTCCTCTGACTTCCTAAGCTTCTCTTCTGCACGCTTGTGCTCGGTGATGTCTCTGGAAATTTCTATCACTGCTGTAGGTTTCCCGGTTTCATCTTTTAATGCTACATTAGCAGTGCAACGAAAATGTATTATTTCCCCGTCTTTATCTATCACTTGGGTATAATGCCCATGACCCTTCCCATCCTGAAATGCCTTAAGCGTAAGGCAGGGATATGGATCACAAGGTTCTTTTCTCCCATGGTATACTTCATAATATTTTTTACCGATAATATCCTCGCCAAAGACTTTCTTGGCGGTTTCATTGGCCCATAGAATATCTAAGGGGGCGTCACGAAATAACTATATCAATTACCACTTATTGAAATTACATGCACGGTAAGAATGATGAGTCTAT
>JAENXH010000211.1 GCA_016649585.1 Methanosarcinales archaeon | reverse complement strand
GGCAGCTTCGATTGTTTTTATTTTGGGAACTTTTACCGTTTTCGTAATTTGTAAAAGTCCTAATTCTCCTCCAGCCATCTCCTGAACTTGCAATTCTCCAGCCTTAATTCTCTTTGCTGTTTCGACTTCACGCTTTTTCCATATTCCCCCCCAGTCTTCTACCGGTTGTCCTCTTCTGCTTACTGGTCTCGATTCCGCCAATTTCGTTTCTAATGCTTTTTTGCGCGCTATATCCGTAGTCTCGGATATTTCTTTGATGATTTCGAGTCTTGACTTTCCTTCCGCCACTTCTATGCGGCCCAGTGTAGGTTTTTCAAAACCTTCAAATGTCGTAATATCTTCGTATTTATACGGTTCGACTTTTGGGACATATGGTTCCTTCCCCATTAATATCTCTCTTCCTCCAATACCCCGGCGCGGAACTAATTCTGGAACTTCCCAAACAGGTTTTTCTTTCAACTTCGGAATTTTTGGTTTACTGGGAGCGAGTACGACCCCTCCTCTTCTACTCCTCATAAAAGTACCGAAATCACGCATCACTTTAGACATTTCAGATTCTGGTTTTCTACGGACAGGGACTCGGTATTTGCGTGGTATGTACTTACTCTGTGCTATTCGTGCATCTCGGTAAACCTTAGCCATGTAACCCTCTACACCACGGACATATGGTATATCTCTTACAGCTGGTGCCTTACGCACCTTTACCCGGTATTTGCGTGGTATGTACTTACTCTGTGCTATTCGTGCATCTCGGTAAACCTTAGCCATTGCCTTCTCAATATTTAATTCTGGCATACGCGGTCTCTGGACTGACGGGATTCTAAACGCCATCGCTTTCACACCTACAGCAGTACCAAGACCCATCGGAAGAAGTTCTGTACCCGTTATTCGCCCAGCCTCCGCAGCTCGCATTCCGGGCGGAGCTTTGTAAACACTATAGCCCGCTGAAATGCCATAGGCAGCACCCAATCCAACACCTACAGCTCTTGGTGTCCACTTACCTATCAAAGGCGCCGCGCGTGGAAATGCTTTAACGCCTACTTTCGCTACTGGTTTAAAAGCATATTTGGCGCCTTTAAGTACTGGTGGCAACGCTGTGAACGCCGCACCAGTAACAATTGTTTTTATTGGTTTTTCACGTATTCCTTCAACAATCCCCCGTTTATATTCGGCTTCGGCAACTCCAACTTTCCTTTCCCATTTAAACGGTTCGGCTGGCATACCAAACATTCTGCGATATTCCGCATATACGCGTTTACTTTCTGCTTCTATTTCTGGTGTTCGCGCAGGTGCCAACATCTTACTAACGGTGGGGATTCGTGCTGCAATCGCCTTTCCGCCACGTTCTTCCGCACGTTCATATCTTCCAACTATGGATACAGCACGTAATTCTTCCTGTTTCTCGCGCGCTCTGGTATATTCATCATATTCCTTTGTCAATGCAGCATATCTTGATTCATAAGCAGGTTCCATGCCTTCTAATCGTTTCGTTGCCGTAGTATATGGCGCGAGCTCCCGTTCTTGTGTTCTTTGAGTAGTTGCAAGTTCACGTTGATATTTACGATATTCTGCATCAGTGCCAACAAACTGTCCGCCTTTTATTTTGCCTGACCATTTACGTTCAAACGCAGTAATCGCAGGACTGGTATAAACGCCACCGACAACATGCGGTTTTAATTGTCGTTCTAAACTTTCTACTTTTGATATTTGTGATCGGTATTCTGGAGTTCCTGCATACATATAATCTAATCGTGGCGTTGGTTTTGGTGGACCTACTTCCCTATACACTCCCGCAATTGCTCCAATATCGCCGGGTCTTACTA
>JAENXH010000210.1 GCA_016649585.1 Methanosarcinales archaeon | reverse complement strand
GTAATGACCCTAACTTGACAAATAGAGTAAGCGATGTAATGAGCCTTTTCGGTAAGCGATGTAATGAGCCCTTCCAGGTAATGGTTAGTCAATTCTTCTTCATATATAAGCGTTGCGATATTTCGCGATTTTAGATAGCTGCCTTCCCCTTCTAGTTTATAATAAAAACTTTCTTAAAAGAACGTTTTATCAAAGAAGTATGCGTCATTTTAATTCTCATCAAGCACGTACAAAAATAGTCGTAATTGCTGCGATATGTGTTTTTAGCACGCAATTCGGTGTTACGGTAATAGCACCACTGCTCGGCACGTGGGTGGAGGCTTCAGCAACACCGTTCTTCGTCGCTGCTTTGATCTTCTCCGCTTTTACCATCGTCAGCACACCGCTCAATATCCCCGGGGGTATTATGTCCGATAAGCTTGGGAGGAAGCCGTTGATCACCGCTGGACTTTTGCTTTATGCGGTTGCATCTGCTCTTTTCCCATTTGCAACCGATCCGTATGATTGGATATTTGTACGGGCGTTACAAGGAGCAGGTGCAGGCTTGTTCTTCCCTGCAATTACTGCGTTGCTCTCTGAGGTTACGAGTTCAGAGGAGCGCGGACATGCAATGGGCGTGTACAACATCGGTTTGGGTGCAGGTTTAGCGGTAGGTCCGGCTTCGGGAGGCATTCTTTTTGATAGATATGGTATTTTCACGCCGTTTTTCGCTTGCGTTGCTCTTGCACTTCTGAGCATGGTATTGGTGCTGCTATTTGTTCAGGAGCCTAAAGAACGGTTAGAAAGAAGAGGAAAGAAAGGGGCATCGTTACCTGAACGAGAAAGGAAAGCATTGACGCTTGCTTGTGTCATAATATTCTTTGGCATAGGTGTTGCAGCCATTATGGGCGCCTTATTCTCCCCGTTTGCTTTTGCGCCCGAGAGCCTCAGGCTTTCAACAGGAGTTATCGGTGCAATTCTTTCCACGATGTTCATGGTGTTCGCAGTACTGCAAGTGGGATTTAACCGGCTGATGACGAAGATAGGGGAAATCAAGCTCTCGATTGCCGGCTTGTTTCTGTGCGCTTGTGGATTACTGGTGCTTTACGTCGCAACCACCATTTTTGAACTTGTTATAATGAGCGTTCTCCTCGGCGCAGGTCTGGGCGCGATTACACTTGGCACGTTAACGTTAGCGTCGAAAGCGGCGGGGGGAGGTGAACAAGAGCAAGAAAGTAAGGGAAAAGTAATGGGTATCTACTATACGGTATTTTATGCGGGGATGGGTGGCATTCCACTTCTTTGTGGCGCTCTTTCAGAAATCTTCGGCGCTCGAGTGTTGTTCCTCGCGTATGCTGTGCTTCTCATTATAGTGATGGTGGTTGTGTGGAGAGTTGGAGTTGATAAAAAACTTTTTAGTTCTCCTTTGTAAGAAAATGTACCACTCGAAAAAATTATATAAAGCTCCGATGGTTAGCTATTTTTATAAGCGTACTAAAAGTATAAAAGGATGAGGGGTATAAATGGGTAGTAAAATCTCAAATTTTGATGGATATCGTGCATAGCCAAAAAATCTCCCCGACAATGAATGGTACAAGTATTTTCGTTAATAACGGACAATGGAACTGGGATGCCATTAGTACAATAAGCAGTATCATCCTTGTAGCTGCTCTGGTTTGGATAAACTGGAGATATCTAAAGAAAGTTAGCGAACAAACTGAACTAATGATAAAAGAAAGAAAAAGAAAGAGAATTTTAGAGGAAGTTCAAGATGTTTTAACTCCGACTATTCATCATTTGAGAACAGAAATTGAAGCGATTAAACACACCAAAATTTTTTGGTATAAAATCGAGGAAAAAGGGATATTTGAAGGCCTCTTCAAAATTTGTGGTAACAGTAGTACT